>JASIKQ010000541.1 GCA_030049565.1 Candidatus Sulfotelmatobacter sp. | reverse complement strand
GCCGAAGCCTGGTAATTTCTTTGCAGGAAGAAAACTTCGGCGACGCGATAGTGCGCGAGCGAACTGTTGTGGTTCTGGTCGAGAGCCTTATTGAATTCGGCCAGCGCACCGGAGAGATCGCCCTGCTGCTGCAAGGCTTGTCCGCGCAGGATGGAAGTGCGCAGCTTCACGTCGGCCGAGTTCGTGAGCACGTGATGATCGGGATCGATAGAAATCCGCCGCGGTCGCCCGAAGGTCTCAACCGTGAACGCGGATTGTGTGCCCACCACTTCGATTTTCTTATCCTCGGTCTTGCCGTCGGTATCAACCCGCAAATCGACGGGCATGCGAAACAGATCAAGATCCTGGGTAATTTCGCCGGTTACGCGAAAACCGGGAATCTTCTTGTTGCTGGAGGGAGAAACCGCCTGAGTCCCGCCTAATCGATAAACGGTGTATTTCAGTTTGAATTCCGGAGCGCCCGTGGAATCGAGCCATTGCGAAAAGAACCATGTGAGCTGATCGCCGTAATATTTTTCTGCGATGGTCTGAAAATCGCCCATGCTTGCCGACTTTCCGGCGTAGGTTTCGGAAAAATCGCGCATGGTCTTCAAATATTTGTCCTCGCCCAGTACCCAGCGCAGCATGTGCAAAATCATTGCGCCTTTATCGGTGACCAGCGACTGAAATTCTGTCGAGAAAGGGTCCAGCTTGCTGGCGCTCGAAAGCGGTATCGTGTCGTAGGCGAGCGCGCCCACGGACATATCTTTGACCGCTTCTTCCAGACCAGCCGGGCCGGCTGCGTTTTCCACGTACATCGCTTCCGAATAGCGGGAGAAGCCATCGACCAGCCACCAATCGTCCTTGGATGCAGGGCTGACCGAAACTCCCCACCATTGGTGCGCAATGGCATTGGCCAGCAGCCGGTAGTTGGTTTTTTCGGTGATCGACGGCCCCGCCAGAGCTGCAATCTCCGGAGCCCACGCATAAGGAACTGTATCTGCGGGCAACTCGACCACATTTAGTCTCTGCGAAAGCGGCGGCCCGTAAAGAGTGATGAAATAAGTGAACTCCTGCACCGCCGTGGTGGTGTATTGCGGAGCGAATTTGTCGTGGTCGGGTTTAAAGTAGGTGTGAAGGTCGAGACCAGCCTCATCACTCTTATACTCTTCGAAAACGCCCGCAATAATCGTGCCGGGAAAGCTCGGCTTGGAATAGACGAACTTAAATGTTTTGGTGGGAAGACCGTTCGTATTGGGCTTATTGGATGGTGGATTTTCGGTGACCGTGGCCTTTCCGCTACCGATCACAACCATGTGCGCCGGCACCGTAACGCTAATCGTTGACGTAAATCGATTCAGTCCATAGCCGCTCACCGGAAACCATCGCCCTGCGTACAGCAGATAACTCGTGTCATCCCCAATGTAAGCCAGCTTAAGGCCGGGAACGGGACTGTCATCGGCGGTCTCCAATTGGCCCTCATATTCGAACGTGAGCGTCATCGAGGCGTCTTTGGAGAGCCCCGATGGCAGGGCTACGCGGATGGTCGAATCCTGAGTGACGCGCTCGCCGGAAAGCGCCTGGCCATTCTCGTCTGTAATCCGAGTGACCCGCAGATCGTTATGCAGCTCGAAAACAGCAATACTTAAATCCTGCAATGCGGTGAACCTGACTTTGGCCGTCGCCGAAATCTGATGGAGATGAGGGATTAATTCGGCGTCGATCTGATAATCCTCAACCCGCAGGCGAGCTTTTTCAGCGCCCCAGGAAGGGATTGCGACAAGAACCACTAGCAGGAAAAAAGAACCGCTCAGAACGCTGCGTGCGCGCCGGGGGCTAATCTGCATTAAGGAGAATCTCCGGGAAAACGGGCCGACCATTTCGTATGATGATGATTCTCCCTTAAAAGATGCTGGGAGCACAAGCAACGCGGCACGAATGGCTGGATGTCATTCCGAGCGAGCGCTTGTTGCGAAGCGAGAAATTCGGGCGAGCCGCGCGAAGTGGCGCGTTCTGTGCGCGACAAAAATCGCGCGTTTGGCTCGCTTCCCTATGCTACTGGCGTGCAATTTGGGTTGCGGATTGAGAGCCGCTGGACTGGTTCCGAGCCTGTGCCGGCGCTTTGGAACTGTGCTGTTTCGCCTCGGGAGAGCTGGCTGCCCCTGACTTATGCGCTGCGTTTGAGTTGGATTTGTTCTTGACCGCGCTGGAGTGATCCGCGTTCTTGGCCGCCATTTTCTTCTTATTGAAGTCGCGCACTACCCGCGCCACATAGGCTTTGGTTTCGTAATACGGAGGCACGCCGCCGTACTGCTCGACCCGCTGGGGCCCGGCATTGTATGCGGCGAGCGCCTTAATCAAATCGAAGTTGTAGCGCTCGAGCAGTTCGCGGAGATAGCGCGTGCCCCCCTCCACGTTCGCGCGGGCATCGAATGTATTGCTCACCCCCAGCTGCGATGCAGTGTCAGGCATTAGTTGCATCAGCCCTTGCGCGCCTTTGGGTGAAACCGCGCGCACGTTGAACCCGCTTTCGGCACGGATCACGCTGCTGACCAGATCGGGATCGAGTTTGTAGATCTCACTGCTGGCGTTAACCAGTTCGTTCAGATCGAGCGGTTGCGCGAATCTGTGAGCAGAGGGTTGCTCGCCCTCTGCAGATGCCCTCTTCGCCGCGGCGGAAGTAGGATCAGGAGGAAGTTGCTCGAAGTGATCGATCTGGTCCGTCGGCACATCGACAAAGCTGGAATTGTCGCCATCGACGTAGAGACGGGTGATGGTCCCAATCACCTTGCGGCGTTGGTGGCGGATGGAGAATCCATTGCGCAGTACGGCCACATCACTGGCTAGGCAGGGAAGAACCGCCAGCAAAACCAGCACCGCGGCTGCGGCGACGATCCGGATTGTAATTTTCGTCTTCAATTTCAGAAGTGAGCCAAGCTTTCCTGGTTGGATTTTCCTTCGAATCGCGATTTGTCAGCGGTTCTGACTCAGAGCGGCGCTAACTCAAAACCTCCGCAAGGGCGGCGGCGATGCCGCACTGGTCATTGCCGAGAGTTACATTCCAGCCGCGGGCGCGCAACTCGGGACAGGCATTTCCCATGATAACCGGATGGCCGGCGAACTCAAGCATTTCCACATCATTATGGTTGTCACCGATGGCCATGACCTGTTCGCGCCGCAGCCCGCGAAAGGCAGCCCAGCGTTCGAGCGCGTGGCCCTTGGAGCAGCCCATGTTCAGCACGTCAATCATGGAGAGATCGCGCTGAGGATATTCGGTGCGCAGGATGGTGATGCGGTTGTCCATTGCGGCCGATTGCAGCGCCTGGAAAGCCTCGCCCATTCGCGTCATCGATCCACAGAACATGGCCTGTATGGGATCGGTGGTTAACGATTTTTCAATGGGCACGACGAAATCGATGTAGGGCATGTTCTTTTCCAGCCAGCGGCGAATGCTGGCGTTCAGATCATCCATATGCTCCAACACAATCGCGCCCTTTGTCTCTTTATCAAACGTTAGAACGGTATGGCCGCGGAAAGCTTGCATCGCGGCGCACAATTCGCGGCAGACCTCGCGCGGCATCAGGTCGCGATGAAAGGTTTCGCCGGAAAGTGAGCGTGTGACCGCGCCGTTGGAGCTGATCAGCCAGAGATCGAAGCCGACCTGCTGGGCGATGGGCAGGGCAAACGTGTGCCTGCGCCCGGTGACGAGAACAATTTCGATGCCGGCCTGGTGGGCACGGCGCAGGGCATTCAGATCTTCGGCAGAAATCTGGAATTGCGGATTGAGCAGCGTGCCGTCAATGTCGGTAGCGATGAGCCGGATGTCGGAAGCTGAGCTCTGGACTCTGGCGATTGGGTTTCGGGCGTTTAGATACGTATCTTCCACTTCCACTATTGTGACATGAGCTATGCAAACGCGGGCTCCGGCACGCGAACCTCGGGGAGTCTCGTACCGCGTAATCTGCCTCCCGCATG
>JASIKQ010000540.1 GCA_030049565.1 Candidatus Sulfotelmatobacter sp. | reverse complement strand
GGAAGGCAAGAGCACCGTAGCGGCGAATCTGGCGTGCACTCTGGCGCGGCGAAAACAACACAAGACCCTGCTGCTCGAAGGCGACTTGCGGCGCCCAACCCTCAGCGATCGGTTCGGATTAGGCAAGGTGGCGGGATTAAGCGAGTGGTTACGCGGCGAAACTGAGACCACGAATGTGTATCATCTTGACCGCCTGGGCATGTGGGTTTTGCCCGCGGGCATAGCGCAGGAGAATCCGCTGGAGCTGCTGCAATCGGGCAAGCTTGCTCCGCTCATGCAGCAACTGTGTTCTTGGTTCGATTGGATCGTCATCGACTCGCCTCCGCTGCTGCCGCTGGCCGATACCAGCATCTGGGCGCGGCTCGCCGATGGAGTTCTTTTGGTCGCCCGCAACGGCGTAACGGAAAAACGGCAATTGCAGCGTGGCCTGGAAACGCTGGAATCGTCCAAGTTGCTGGGCGCAGTGGTAAACAGCTCGCTCGAGGCCTCGCCCAGTGACTACTATCAGCGCTATGGCCCGTACTCGCGCTCTGCGGTAAAGGGAAAACCGGCTTAAAGGCATTCTTTCGCCAGATCGCCTCGCCCCACTTCAATTTCGCCCCCGAAGGCTACAGCGAGGAATTTCAGCCGGCTGAATATGACATTTCACTGTTTCCTGGGAAAGATGATCGAGCGTGCGGTGGACCCAATACCTGCGTTCACTGAACCGGTAGCGACTGATAAAGGGAGGGGGGCGCAATCGAGGTGAAACCCAGAGTCTTGATTGCGGCCACTTCGCGGTGGCTTCCCACGGCAAGGTTGGCGATGGCTCTGCATCATGCCGGCTGCGTGGTGGATGCCGTTTGCCCGCCCGATCACGTCATGGGCAAGATCGCCGCGGTTCGGCACAGCTATACGTACCGGGGGTTCGCCCCATTGGGCTCTTTCGCGCATGCCATTTCCGCCAGCAGGCCGGATTTGATCGTGCCCGGCGACGATCTCGCCACACCGCATCTGCATAGCCTGCACCGGCGCGGCGGAGGAATGGCCACACTTATCGAGCGATCCCTGGGCATGGCGGAGAGCTTCCCTGTGGTTTATGCCAGAACTGCTTTCATCGAGATAGCGCGTGCCCAAGGTGTTCGCTCTCCAAAGACAAGAGAAATTGCGAACCTGCATGACCTCAAGCGGTGGATAACAGACTTCGGTTTGCCCACAGTGCTCAAAGCCAACGGAACTTCAGGAGGCGAAGGGGTAAGGATCGCGCGTACGCGGGATCAGGCTGAACGCGCATTCTGCGCGTTGGCGGCTCGTCCACTCCTGGCGCGGGCGTTAAAACGCGCGGTTGTCGATCAGGATCAAACTCTGCTCTGGCCGTCCCTGCTTCGCCGCCGGGCTGTAGTCAACGCCCAAGAATTTATCGCCGGGCGCGAGGCGACCAGCACCGTAGCGTGCTGGCAGGGGCAGGTATTGGCAAGCCTGCATTTCGAGGTGCTGCAGAAGCGCGACGCTGCCGGGCCCTCCAGCGTGTTGCGCTTGATCGACCATCCGGAAATGGCGTCCGCTGCCGAGCGGATGGTGCGATGCTTAAAGCTTTCCGGGCTGCATGGCTTCGATTTCATGTTGGAGGAGCAAACTGGCCAGGCATACCTGATCGAAATTAATCCCCGCTCGACCCAGGTCGGGCACTTGGCTCTGGGACCTGGACGCGATCTGGCTGCAGGGCTGTATTCCGCGATTACGGGAGAAGCGGTTTGCCCCGCGCCGAAGATTACGGAAAGCGACATGATTGCCCTGTTTCCGCAGGAGTGGATGCGAGATCCGGAAAGTCCATATTTGCAGTCGGGCTACCATGACGTTCCCTGGGAAGAACCGGAATTACTGCGCGCCTGTATCCGCAGAATCCGGAAACAGGGTGTGGCCGAATTCCCCGTCACCCCGGCGCCGGTGCTTTCTCCGGCCCAGCTTCGACACCTATGACCATTCCGAGAAAAGAAACCGCGGGACCGTTGGCGCGCCAGCAAAGCTTCTCTCCCGATCCGATGCGCTCGCAGCGACACATTCCGGCGCGTCACCATAACGCCGGAAGAAAGCCGCTTCGAGTGATGAAGTTTGGCGGAACGTCGGTCGGAGACGCGGCCTGCATCGAGTGCGTAACCGAGATTGTCGGAGCCGCCGCGCGCGAGAGCGATGTGGTGGTTGTGGTTTCGGCCATGAGCGGTGTCACCAACCAGCTGCTGGCGGCTGCAAACCAAGCCGAGGCGGGCGATTTCCGGGCAGTCACGGCGATTCTGGAGGGTTTACAACGGCAACATAATTCCGCCGCCGATACTCTGGTTCGCGCATGTGCAGAGCGCAGCCGGATCGCAAGAAATATCGAAGAATTGTTCCGGACCTGCGATCGCCTTTGCCAGGGGACGCTGCTGTTGCGCGAGTTGACGCCACGCACCCGCGACGCCATCTCCGGGCTGGGCGAACGCCTCTCCATTCTACTGGTTGCCGGCGCGCTGGCTGAGCGCGGCATGGCGAGCGTTGCGATTGAAGCCACCGACCTTGTGGTCACCGATTCCAATCACGGCGCCGCCGAGCCGCTTATGGAATTGACACGTCAGCGCTGTCGATCGCGCCTCGAACCGCTGCTGCAACGAGGCATGGTTCCGGTGGTCACCGGATTC
>JASIKQ010000055.1 GCA_030049565.1 Candidatus Sulfotelmatobacter sp. | reverse complement strand
CGCATCAAGATGTTCCTCGACGTCAAATCTCCGCAGGGTTTCCTCGACAAACTCAAGATGCTGCCGCTTCTCACCGAAGCCGGCAAGTTCTTCCCCAAAACAGTCACAACTGGCCCGTGCAAAGAAGTCATCAAGCGCGACAATTTCTCGCTCCTCGACTTCCCCATCCTGCAGTGTTGGCCCAAAGATGCCGGGCGCTTCATCACTCTGCCCTGCGTCATCACGCACGACCCCAACACTGGCAAGCGCAACGTCGGCATGTATCGCATGCAAGTCTTCGACGAGCGCACCACCGGCATGCACTGGCAGCGCCAGAAAGTAGCCGCCGAGCACTACCGCCAAGCCCTGCGCAACGCAGCTACCACGGACTATGTAGGGACAGCCGCCTCGGCTGTCCAGTCGAGCGAAGCTCGCCAAATAAACCCGGGTGCCCCACCCAAGCAGTCTTTTGGCTTGGGTGGGAACTCCAGCCGCGTCGATCTAATGGCCCGCACCTCCGGAGGCCAAGTCCTCTCTAATAACCCTTCCGGCAAGCTCGAGGTAGCAGTGGCCATCGGCACCGACCCTGCTGTTACTTTCTCTGCCATCGTTCCTGCTCCTCCGGACGTCGAGGAATATCTCATCGCCGGCTTCCTCCGCGGATCGCCCGTCGAACTCGTCAAGTGCGAGACCGTCGATCTCGAAGTTCCCGCGTCCAGCGAGATCGTCCTCGAAGGCCACGTTCACCTCGACGAACTCCGCACCGAAGGTCCCTTCGGCGACCACACCGGCTTCTACTCGCTCGGAGATCTCTATCCTGCCTTCCACGTCACCTGCATCACACACCGCAAAGACCCCATCTACGCGACCACCATTGTCGGCAAGCCTCCAATGGAAGACGCATACATGGGCAAGGCCGTCGAGCGCATCTTCCTGCCGCTGATGAAGCTCACCATTCCCGAACTCATCGACATCAACCTTCCCATCGAAGGCGTCTTTCACAACCTGATGATCGTCTCCATTCGCAAATCGTATCCCGGACAGGCGCGCAAAGTCATGAACGCCATCTGGTCGCTCGGCCAAGCGATGTTCACCAAGTGCATCATCGTGGTCGACGAAGACGTTGACGTGCAGAACCTCGCCGACGTGACTCTGAAAGTGCTGAACCACATCGATCCCGAGCGCGACATTCAGTTCACGCTCGGCCCAATCGATTCGCTCGACCACGCCAGCCGCTTGCCGAATTACGGATCGAAGATGGGCATCGACGCTACGCGCAAATGGCCGACGGAAGGATTTACGCGTCCTTGGCCCGACGAAATTCTGATGGATGAAAAGACCAAAGCGCTAGTGGATGGAAAATGGAAAGCGCTGGCGAAAGAGATGGGAATTGAGTGATTGGTGATTTAGCGATTGGGTGATTTAGCGATTGGGTAATTTAGCGATAGTGCGATGTTGCGATTTGGCGTGAAAGGCCGTGTTTTTGCTTATAAATTGGTTATGAAAGTGAGGCGAAAACATGGTATTTACATGCTGGCGAGAGTTTGTAAGTGCTTTTTTTTAACGTAAGTTTACCGTTTTGTTAATACCCAGACAACACACCCCGTGTTGCGGGTAAATTTCGCAGCGCAAAGGAGTTAGGTGGCGCATGTTGCGTTGCCAGCTTACTTGGCGGATTGCCTTGCCCGGTGCGAGCGGGCAAGATATTGCTGGTCGAGGGCTCGGCGAATCAAGGTTTTGATCACGGCCTACCGGCTGATATTCAGATCTCTTGCGGCCCGGTCGAGTTCTTCCAGCATGCCCAGTCCAAGATCACGTTGACTCTCTGGATTGTGCCCATCATTTTGCCGCGGTTGGTGAAATAACGCGAAATATCACATCCCTGATCGGCCTGCCCTAGCTCCCTCAGCGATTTGGTCTTCGGGCTTCGGACTCGCATCTTGCTCTGCCGGCGGCGGCCAGGGTGGTTGGGGTCGGTGAATTCGAGCAGTTCGATGGGCGCTCCATTTTCGACTATGAACGCGACCCGGACGCCGTCGGAGGGGCTGTTAGGAGGAATCAGGATTTCGCGCCCAGCAAGCTCGGAGGCGAGATCAGCCACTTCAAACGCGACGTGCGGAACGTGCCGGACGAGATCAGGGACCGCTGCGTCCACTTCGAAACGCATCCACTCCACGCCGAATTCGCTTTTCTCGTGGCTGACGACAAAGACTTTCAGGTGTTTCAAGTGGGTTTCCCCGGGCTTCGCTTCGGTAGTGGGAATTCCGATGTGATGGTACCGGCGCATTGTTTTTCGCTCTCCGTGGAATTGGCACAAATTCTACTTGAAAATCCCCGCCCCAAGGGTGGAATACTCACTGACGGAGGACGTCGCTTCTCCATTTCAGGCTGAACCAACACATGCTGTCGTCGTCAGGCCTTAGCGCTCATTGACTTCGGCAGGCGCTGCCGATGAGCATAACGACGATAATTACGATAGTTTCAGGAGCCATGACCGCAGTCATGTTCCCAGCGAATCGATGCGAGATCTACAGTATTAAGGATGGACTGCAGATGTGGAGAGTCCGAATGAACTGGTTTGCAAGGCTCAAGAAGACTCCATGGTCTTTCAAGGTGCTTGTACTCCTACTGTCGTGGGATTGTTTATCCTCCTTTTCATTCTTAATCCCGACTCTGTATCAACGCGGATTTTCTCATGTTGGCAACTTGTGGTGGGGCGCATTGGTGCTGTTCTTCTTTCTATTCCCGGACAATGAGCGTGGAATCAGGTTGGTTCGGTGGTTCGCACTCTGCATTGCACTCAT
>JASIKQ010000539.1 GCA_030049565.1 Candidatus Sulfotelmatobacter sp. | reverse complement strand
ATACGATCGCTTTCGACGCGGTGGGCCAGCAGTTCGGTCTTCTGGACGAGGTTGCGCTCAATTTCCCTACGCAGCGAAGCCTGCCAGGCGCCGCCGAGCAGGGCATCGAAGGTGATGGCGGTGGCTAAGATTACGACCACAAATGCCACCACCAACTTTAGGAAAATTCCTTTTCTCACCGCTTCCTCACTTCGGGGCCTCGAAACGGTAACCCGCGCCGCGCACGGTCTTGAGGTAGCGCGGGTTTTCCGGGTCCGGTTCGATTTTTTCGCGAATGCGGCGGACGTAAACGTCGACCGAGCGCGGGGTCACGTAGGAAGTATCGCGCCAGACGGAATCGAGGAGATGATCGCGGGAGAAGACTCGGCCCAGATGGCGAGCGAAATAATCGAGCAGGCGGAACTCTGTGGCGGTGGTAGGAACTGTTTGTCCCCCGACCGTGAGAATCATGGCGGCCGGATCAATGGCGATGTCGCCGACCGTGAGCGGGCTGGGCGGCAGCGGGCGCTCAAAGCGGCGCAGCACGGCTTTGACGCGGGCAACGAGTTCGCGCGGGCTGAAAGGCTTGGCGATGTAATCATCGGCGCCGATTTCAAGTCCCAGGACGCGGTCGGCTTCGCTGCTTTTGGCGGTGAGAAAAATAACCGGCACGGATGCCAGGCCGGGAGTTTGGCGCACGGTGCGGCAGAGTTCGAGTCCGTCTCTGCCCGGAACCATGATGTCGAGCACGAACAGGGATGGCCGCTGGCGCTCGGCGTCGGCAATCACGTTGGCGCCGGTGGGATAGACGCGCACGGAGAAGCCGTCGTTCTCCAGATGGTGGCGAACGAGGCGGGAAATGTCGGGATCGTCTTCAACCACGAATATGCTTGGTTTCACGGGATTATTGTAGCTGGAAAACCGCTGCGAGTATCCAGTTGCCGGTTGCCAGAATGCGCAGGAGGACTAATTTTATCGGATTGTAACAATCAGATTGGAAGCTCGGTCGAGGTGGAAGAATTTAGCGGGAGGGATAACCGTAGTGGCGCTGTACTCGGTAACGATGGCGGGGCCGGAATATTTTCTGCCGGATTGTAGTTCAGCGCGAGCGTAAATGTTCGTTGCGAGTTTCTTGCCGTCGAATATGACCGGAGCCTTGGGTGAGCCGAGCTTTGCTCGGCTTGGACGGCCGAGGGCGGCCGTCCCGACATGGTTCATCTCTCTCTCATGATTCATCTTCTTCCCATGCCCCATGTTCCCAGCTCGAGCCCCGGGGGATTTTACGATCGCACGGACGCGAAGGGTGACCAGTTCTATTTCGCGACCGGCATGAGCATAACCGTAACGGCGATGGTGCTCGCGTTCGAAATCTTTCAGAACATGCTTGCTCAGAGGAAGATTGAGTTCGTATCCCTGGCCACGGTAGCGGAGGTCTACGCTAAACTGATAATGAATTCTTCCTTGCCAGCCCTCCCGCCGGAAATCGTTGTCCGCTTGCCGCTTGAGTGCGAAGAATTCCCTTTCTAACTTTTCCGTTGGAATCGTATCGGCAACACGCCACAAAACCGTGCGGGAATAATCCTTGACGACATCGCTGAACAGAATTCCCAGCGCGGAAAGAGCGCCGGGCAGCGCGGGGACGATGACGCGCGGAATGCTGAGCGCTTCGGCAAGGGCGCATGCGTGCAGGCCGCCGGCGCCCCCGAAAGCAACCAGAGCGAACTCGCGGGGGTCGCGGCCGCGTTCGATGGAGACGACCCGGATGGCCTTTTCCATAGTCGCGTTCACGACGCGAATGACGCCCGCGGCGAAGTTCTCGAGCGTGAGAGAACTTCCCTGCTGTTTCAGCCAGTCGCGCGTGACGCAGTGAGCGCGATCAAGATCAAGGGCGAATTCGCCGCCGAGAAAATATTGCGGCTGGAGGCGGCCTAACAACAGGTTCGCGTCGGTGACGGTGGGCTGATTACCGCGGCCATAACAGATGGGGCCCGGATCAGCTCCCGCGGATTCGGGTCCGACGCGAAGGGCGCCGCCAGCGTCGAAACGAGCAATCGAGCCTCCGCCGGCGCCAACGGTGTGAATGTCGAGCATGGGCACGCCAATGGGCAATCCGGCGATTGCGAAGTGGCCGGCAGTAGTGATCGCTTCCTCGACCAGCGAGACATCGGTGGAGGTACCCCCCATGTCGAACGCGATGATGCGTTTGAAGCCGCTGTTGCGGGCGCTGGCGGCGGCGCCTACTACGCCTCCGGCAGGACCGGAGAGAACAGTACGAACCGGTTCACGTGCGGCGGAGGCCAGCGAAGTGATGCCGCCGCTCGATTGCATCACGAAGATTCGAGACCGCAATCCCGCACGCTGTCTCAGATGTTCCAGGTACTTCTGCATGACGGGCTGCAAGTAGGCGTTGATGACGACGGTAGATGTGCGCTCATACTCGCGGAACTCCGGAAGGATGCGATGCGAAATCGAGAGCGCCACGCCACACGTGGTGAGAGCTTCCGCAACCGCTAATTCGTTCTTTCGATTGGCAAATGAAAACAGTAAAGAAACAGCAATCGATTCGGGATGCTGCGCGCCGATTTTTTCGATTAAAGCATCGAGATCGCCGGCATCGGGAGACTTCAGGATTGTTCCATCGCTGGCGGTGCGTTCCTCGATACCGAAGCGAAGATCGCCAGGAACGAGCGGTTCGACTTGGTCGAAGAAAAAATCATAGAGCTTAGGGCGCGCCTGGCGGCCGATCTCGATGGCATCTTCGAAACCGGCAGTAGTGACCAGTGCGGTGCGCGCACCTTTGCGTTCGAGCAGCGTGTTGGTTCCGACGGTCGTGCCATGAAGCAACACGAATTCACCGTGGGGGTTGATTTTGCCGACAGCCTCGCTAATGGCCTGCGAATGATCGCCAGGAGTGGAGAATACTTTCAGCATCCGCAAGCGTCCGGTGCGGTCGATCCAGACGCAATCGGTGAAAGTACCGCCAGTATCGACAGCAATCCGGAGGGGATGGGAGCGGCGCGGCATGGATAATGGATAAAGGAAGCGAGCCGAATGCGCCGGTTCGGTCGCTTGCGCTCTCTCAGGGCAGGCTCCGTGATGGCGCGCGGCTCGCCGGGTCCCTCGCGGCGCAAAAGGCGCCTCTCGGGATGACATTCGAAAAATTAGAGTACCATTTGCGGCTATGAGATACGCATTTCTGGTTGAAACTTATGCCACCGAACGGGTGAAAGTGGCAAGTGTGTGGAGCGAATTCCGCGATGCCGATCTGCCTGTGCGGCCGCGGGAAAGCGATCCGCGTGGACGCAGCGTGCACGAGCAGATGGTGCATCAGTGCGTGAGCGAAGATTTGTGGTTTCGCAACATGCTGGGGATTGACGTGAGCGCGCCTCCACTGCCGAAGCAGGAAACGCGGCTGGAGTTTATTAAGCGATATGCCGAAGACAGCGGCAAGCGGTTGGCAGTCTTGCAGCAGAAAGAAGAATGGTGGTGGGAAGAGACGGTGAAATTCTTCGATGTGAAGCGGCCGCGCACCTGGGTGATGGTGCGGCGAATCGCGCACACGTCGCATCATCGCGGGCAGTTAATGGCTATGTTGCGGATGCTGGGGCGCGACCTACACAGTAATTACGGACCTACCGCCGATACGGGCGGGCTGATGGCAAATCATGCGCCGACGGTTTATGCCTATTCGAATATGGAAGCGCTGTTAGCCGGGGAAGCCCACGGCGGCACCAAGGCGGCATTACCAGGGAGCGGCGGAAAAGCAGTGACCGAAAGACCAGCAGAGTAGGACATATCCCAGTTCGGCATGAATGAATCCTCTTAGGAGAAGATCGACTATTTCAAATGGTAGAAGGCTCCGAGCGTGGCGGGGAGAGGTTATACGAGACCGTGCGCCGGCTGCTTTTGGGATATCTTATGCAGTGCGCTTGCGTTCCGTATGCGCCCGTTCGACATAGCGGCCCGTTCCCACCTCGACGCGCACAATTTCTCCGGGTGCAATGAATAGGGGAACGCGAATGGAAAGACCATTCTCCAGTCGTGCTTCCTTCCAGGCGCTATCTTGTTGTGAATGCGAAGGCGGCGCGGTGGTGGCGACCCGAGCTTCCGCCACGTCGGGAAAAACGATGCTGATCGGCTCACCGGCAAAGAACTCGACCGGTAATTCCATCCCCGGTTGCAGGAATTTTTCTCCCGGCCCGACGATCGCGGCAGGAACCTCGACCTGTTCATAAGTATCGGGGCGCATGAAGCTGCAAGCGCCGCCGTCGGTATAGAGAAACTCCATCATGCGGCGTTCGAGCTCCAGATCCTCCAGCTTTTCCTGCGGACGGAAGTGCGGCACCCACAAACGGCCGCTGCGGACATTGATCAGCTTGGTCTTCACCACACCGCCCATCTTAGCGGCTCCGGCTCTGGATTCCACTTCGAGGACTTTGTAAATCTGTCCTTCGATTCGGACGACCATTCCTTCGCGCAAATCAGATGCGATGATCATGACGGAGTTACCTCACGGGTATAAATTCGAGAAGCCTGGCGTCAAGCGAAGCTCACAATTCTTTGAACATTTGATTTTCAAACTGATTTTTGTTTCTTCGCAGTGATCGAAGTCACACCGGACAGCCACCTGCGGACGCAACCGGCCTCAATCGCTTACGCGGCCCCGACCCCGAGTAAATGTCACATGCGGTTGTGCGCCGCGTCCTTTCCATTTCCCAGGGCGGAAAATGAATGGCGGAAGCCATAGGACGTGTGTGTGCGGCGGGTAATCGGAGCAGCGGTTGAACAGTCAAACGGGTCGGCTGCGGGAGAGAGATCCGTGGACGTAAGACTCACTTCGAAAGCAGGCAAGGTCTTGCTGGCTTGTTCGGGTGAAATCGCGCTGGCGTTCGTAGATTATTTGAAGCGCATGATGAAGGTTCGCGTTAAGAAAGCAGGGACGAAGGACGACCCCAGGCGTGCGGGCCCTTTGCACGTCGCGGCGCTTATGCCTCTGACACAAGCCGCAGCGAATGTTAGGTTTTGGCTGAACGAAGAGATAGGGATGTGTGCGTAAGGTCGGCCCTTTACCGAAATGGAATTCCCATTTGTCATTGCGGAATCCTAATTAGTAGCAAATTTGTGGTATCTCGTAGACATAATGTGCAATGTCTTGCATCTCACAGTTCATTTGAGTTGCGGCCAGCATAACACGCGAATTAGGGATGCAGCTCTGAAGATGATGCCGCATGGGGATAGCTATATGAATAGCTCCGTCAATTTAGTATCTCGTAAAAGCGATTCTGACAGCAGTACCGGGCGTATCTCAACCACTCCAGTTCCCGCCATGGACAACGGGTTTGCCCGGGCACTAGGGACTTTTTACTCCTTGCATCGGTCTGCAAACCCATGTAATCTCCTTGCATCGAGAACGCCCCCCGAGTTCACTTCTCCTCCTCTTGGAACTCGATAGTTGCATAACACAACGGCTGTGACCATACTGTTGCAATTTTTGGCACTCGATTTGCTCGTACAATGCACCGAGCACGGCGACACGCAAATTAACGCTTTCCCTTAGCGAGCGCTGAAGCGCGTGCTGGCAGGAACCAGAATCCCGCTGGTGTGCCAGCGCGAAAGTCACAGGATGTGGGTAACTACGGTCGATTTCCCCTAATTGAACGTAGGTAGTGGGTTAGCAATTCTTCCCCGGTAGGTCCCCCTGGATCTCGGTTGAGATCTTGACCATTCCAAAGTGGCGTACTCCATCAGGGTCGCTCTGAAGAAGAGTGACTTAGAGGGCGAAGCTATGTCAGTCAGCAGCTTAGTTTGGCAATCTCCGCAACCGGTACCACAGGTCGAATTGGCTCCGGAAAACTGGTATGCATTGCTAACGCACGCCCGGCATGAAAAAGCTGTAGTGCAGCGGCTGGAAGAGCGCGGCGTGGAGACATTTTTGCCTTTGGTCACCGAAGTTCACAGTTGGAGTGATCGAAAAAAGTCGGTGCAAATGCCGCTGTTCCGCTGCTACGTGTTCGCCAAGTTTGTGCCCAACCGGGATGAGCGCCTGCGAGTTCTCAGGGTTGAGGGCGTGTGTGGATTGATTGGCGCGCAGGGCGAGGGTGCGCCTATTCCGGAAGAACAAATCGACGCCGTGCGGCAAGTCGTCGAAGCCGCGTTGCCATGGTCATCCCATCCCTTTCTGAAGATCGGGCAGCGCGTCCGCATTCGCAGCGGAGCGCTGGATGGGATGGAAGGCATTCTGATTTCGCGTAACGGCGATCGCACGCTAGTGATTTCCGTGGATGCGATCCAGCGCTCGCTGGCGGTTCGCGTTGAAGGCTATGCAGTCGAACCGGTTTGATTATCAGCCTTTCTCTCTAAGGAACAACCTCTCTTGACAGAATACCCCATGGAACCTATTGGCCTGATCGTGGTGAGTAGGGAACCTTCCCTGCTCCGCATGCTTCAAGCCATGGGATTATCCAACGGCTGGCAGGTGGAAACGGCTGGCAGCGCGTGGGACGCCATGGAGCGGTTGCAAGGCGGCATGCCGGCTCATTTGCTGGCGCTCGATTTTGCCCATGGAGATGATGAAAGCACACATCTGTTGCACTGGCTTGGCCGGCTTCAGCACGATCTTTCGCTACTCGTTGTCTGCGATCGCGAGGACGCCCAAAAAGCGAAAGAAATAAGGCCGCTGGGCGCCGGGATCGGCCGAGGTTACGAGATCCTGATCCGTCCGTTCGATCGGCCGCAGCTTGAAGACGCAATCCGGCTAGCACTTGGGAAACGGGAATCGAAATACAATCGTGACGCCGAGGCCGCCAGCGACCACGTCGAACCTTTGGGTGGAGACGCATTCCTTGTCAGCGCCAGCCTGGCGATGCAAAAGCTTCGTGCCCAGGCAGCCGTACTCGCGCAAACCGATGTCCCAATATTGATCGTTGGCGAACCCGGCGCCGGCAAATATACCGTCGCCAGCCTGATTCATCAGCTTTCCGTTCGCTCCGGATTCAAACTGGTACGCCTCGACTGCGCGCAAATGCCGGAAGCGATCCTGGAAGCTGAGCTTTTCGGAAACGACCCTGTGCGCCGAGCGGCGGCAGGCCGATTGGCGTCGGGCGAGAAAGGCACGATCTACCTGGATGAAATCACCGCCATGCCGGCGCGCCTGCAAATGCGTTTGCTGCAGGCGCTGGAGAGTCAGGGGTCGCCAAACAGCGACTTCCGCAGAGCCGTGAGTGCAACCACCACAGACGCGCGAATTCTAGCCTCGAGCACTGCCGACCTCGAAACGGCGGTGGCAGAAAAACGATTGCGCGAGGATCTGTATTGCCGTCTGAGCGCTTTCACCGTCGTTGTCCCGCCACTGCGGCAGCGAAAAGACGAGATCGTCACGCTGCTTCACTACTTCATGCATCAGGTGGCCAAGCGGTACAACCTTCCGCCGCGCGAATTCTCGCCGGCTACTCTTGAAGCCTGCCGCCGCTACGGCTGGCCGGGAAACCTGAGAGAACTGGATGGGTTTGTAAAGCGTTACCTGGTCGCGGGAGAACAGGAGTTGCCAGCATTTGAATTAGGGCCAAACTATCGCTCCAATGGCGACCCTGGCATGGTCAGTCGAGGTTCACGGGTGGTCGCTTCGCTGCCAGACATCGCGGGGGAAGAGGCGCCACCCAGACCTGAATCGCTGAAATCGATGATTCAGGGCATCAAGTCGGAAGTCGAACAGAGCGCTATTGCGGCAGCGCTGAAGCGAACCGGCTGGAATCG
>JASIKQ010000538.1 GCA_030049565.1 Candidatus Sulfotelmatobacter sp. | reverse complement strand
TTCTGGGCATGTTTTTGCCCGACGAACAGAAGAGGGTGCGCGAGCGCTTGGCGAGAACATTGCGTTACATCATTTGCCAGCGGCTTTTGCCGAAGGCGGATCGCAGCGGGCGAATTGCGGTGGCAGAGATTTTGAAATCGAACGCGCGCACGCGGGAGTGCATTGAGAAAGGCGAGCGCGACGGCAAGACGCTGCTCGACGCCGTAAAAGCCGGGGCGGCGGAGGGCATGCAGCACTTCGATGGCGAGATAGCGCAACTGGTGCGCGACCGCGTAGTAGATCTTGAAACCGGACTGTCGTTGGCCAGCAATCCTACGGTGTTAGGGCAGGAACTGGCTTTTTGGTGCGATAAATAGAACGATCGGGCGGTTTTCCAATCTGGGAAGACGGGACAAACAACATAAAAATTTGCTGCCGGGTCGGTACTAGCCTGCTAAACCTAGTGTCCTTCCTGTTCGTCGCGAGTTTGTTGAACGTAGCGTCCGCCTGCAATTGGGCAACGCCGATCAATCCTCTGCTCGTTGGCAAACTTATGGCGCATTGCGAAAACTACTAAGCGCTATTGGCCTGCCACCGCTTGAGTGACTTCAGAGCAAGGCGGCATTCGGACTGGGTTCTGCTATCAGTGTTGGTCCCGTCTGCGCAAATAATCGATGAACATCTGCTCGACGGGCTTATCGTACGCCATGAGGACGTGGCGGACGGTGTGGCCGCTGACGAAGTGGCAGACTTCTTCGGCGAGGTTTTTGGCATGGTCGCCGGCGCGTTCGAGAGATTGGGTCATGAAGATAACTTGCAGACTCGCCTGGCGAGCGATGTTTTCGGGATTCTCGATGTGGCGAAGGAAGATGAGGTTGCGCAGGCGGTCCATTTCGGAGTCGGCGCGGAGAACATCGACGGCCTTGCCCACGTCACGGGCGGAGAAGGCGTTGCCCACGTCGGTGAGCATTTTTTCGAGCATGGTTGCCATGTGAGTGAGGTCGCGGGAGTCTTCGGAGTCAATGCGGCCGGCGGCGGCCTGGGCGCTGTTGGCGAAGCTGAGAAGAAGGTCTCCGATGCGCTCGAGTCCAATCATGAACTTCATGCAGGCCAGCAATTCGCGGGCCTGAGCCGGTTCAACCTCGGTGATAGCGGTGGTGACGGCGGAGTCGATCTCCATATCGAGCTGATCGAGTTCGCGCTCGCGCTGACGAAGAGAATTCAGCAGCGGCGCGGAGCCGGTGGCGATGCCCTCGGCGGCTGCGGCTGCGGCTTTCTCGGCCAGACGACAAGCTTCTATGGTGCGGCGGACGATGCGATGATGGGCCGGCTCGGGTGCGAGACTTTCGAGGGACGCAGTACTCATGAGGAAATCCCCGTGGCGTGTGCTAGAACTACGCGGAACTATTAATTCTGATTTTGCCGTACCCATGGGCGTAGGGTCAACGGCTAAGGATAGGGTTAGTTGGTTGGCGCCGGGTTAAGGCACGGTGAATTTTTGGTCATTTTTTGTAGCAGGTGCACAGCGGGTGATGGCCGCCACAGCCGGCGGGAGTTCGGTTAACTCAGGGCAAAGCTCTTTAGGGTTAACTTAGGGCAACGCCGTTGGGTTGAGCGAGGTGAGCGGACGAGGGGTTTATCCGTGGCGTTGCTGGTGTCTGGCAGCTTTTCGCTGCGCTTTTTGGTACTTCTTCATCGCCTTTTGCTGCCGCTTGGCCTGCTTTTTCGCATATTTCTGGTATTGCTTCGAGGCGCGGCGGGCTTCTTTGCTGTTCTCGCCGATGCTCTTGTTTTCTTTACGAGCGTAGGCGGGAAGCGAGGCGGCAATAATGACCAGTGCGAGCAGCAGGAGTGCCGCGATGCGTTTCATGATGTCTCCCAGGGAAAGATGCTAGAGCGATCTTAACACTGGAGTGGAGACTGGTTGAGAACACTATCACCTTGGTGCTGATTCCCAAAGTAACCGGCAATATGTCGTCTGAGACGATCGAATGCTTGAACCACGAGCCACGGGATAACAATGGATTACAGGAAAAGGGTAGAAATATTACCCGGAGTTCACCACAAGGGAGCGACTGCTTCTTCTCTGAAGACGGGTGCCGGGCCATTCCGGCTCGACGCGTGAATCGCGGTTAAAAACGGTTTGGCTTGGGGATCGTAGGTCACGGTGATTTGGCCGCCTCTGCCCGGCGGGCCGTCGGAGCCGTTTCGTCCGTCAGAGCCGTCCATTCCTCTGCTGCCGCTCGGTGATCCCATGCCTCCAGCGCCGCCGTGACCGCCGCGACCGCCTCTGCCACCTGAGCCGCCCTGGCCGCCATCGGCTTTTACGGTGAGCGAACCGCCTTGGGGATCAATCAGGTAGAACTTTTGATGGCCGGTTGCGGACACTTCCACCTGTAGTAAGGGATGGCTTCCTGAACGAAATGCAACCTGAACCTGGACGGGGGGCGCGTTGCCGCCGGGCCATCCGTCGCCGCCGTCGGAACCGTTAGTGCCGTTTCCGCCGTTTCCACCAGGCTGAGGGTTATTGGGATCCATCGATCCCGTGCTGCCGCTGGCGCCATCCATTCCGTCGATGCCGTTCATCCCACTGGCTCCGGCGCTGCCGGAAAAATTCGCCGTGTATCTCTCGTCATAGCGGATGGGAATATCGAGATCGACGCGCAGATCGGGATGGCTGGGCACGGTTATGGCGACATGCGGAATCTTTCCGTCGCTGATTCTGGGATCACCGGGAAGCGTGAGAATACCTTTCTGATTGGCGGTGACAACGGTGGCCGTGATCTGAAGATCCTTCCACATGACTTTCCCCTGGCCGGCGCCCTCGGTCTGGAGCGTTTTGCCATCCGGTTGCGTGAAGGTCACGACCAAGGGAGACTTCTCTCCCGGGCCGATCGCTGGGCCCCTCGGCAGGCTCGCCTTCATGGAGGTGACAGGTGTTTTGTCCAGGTAGACCTTCATTCCGAGATGGACCTGAAGGGAAGAGCAGCCGGTCAGCATGATCAGCGCGAGCATGCTCATCGAGGCCAAGCTCAATCTTGCGCGGCGCGAATTGCGGAACTGTACTGGCATTTTTGTCGTCTCACATCTTCGTTAACCCAGGACTGTTTGGCATGTTGTGAGCGCATGTTCGATTACAGGTAAAGTTCTGTAGAGGTCACAAGCGTGATTGCTGCACGTCACAAACATGGAAGAATGGAGCCAAACGGTCGGCGACTTAGTCCCTGTTCCACTCCGTAAATCCTCGATCAGCGTTTATGCCGTGGGAAGCGTGAAAAGGAATGTCGAACCGTGTGCCAGCTCGCTTTCAGCGCGGATGCTGCCGCCGTGGGCGAGCATGATGTGTTTGGCAATGGCGAGGCCGAGGCCGGTGCCCCCGGATTCGCGGGAGCGGGCTTTGTCCACGCGGTAGAAACGCTCAAACAGGCGTGGCAGATGCTCGGAAGCGATGCCGGCGCCGAAATCCTGGACGAAGAATTCCACGGCGTGAGGAACGGAGCGTGCACCCAGAACGATTTTTCCGCCTGCCGCGCCGTATTTCAAGGCATTGTCGATGAGGTTGGAAAACACCTGGTGAATGGCTTCCCGGTCGGCCAGCACGGAGCGCAGATTCTGGATGGGCGCGTCGTGATTGTACGACTCCTGAATTTGCAGTTCGATGCCATGGGTGCGGGCGCGCTCGCGGAAGCTTTCTTCGGCGTCGTGAAGAAGTTCAGCGGGCGGTACGGCTTCAGGTTCGAATCTGGTTTCGCCGGATTCGACGCGCGCCAGAGTAAGCAAATCCTCGGTAAGCCGCGACATGCGCGCGGAATTTTTGCGAATAATCTCCAAAAATTCGCGAGTGGGGCCGCTGCCATCGGGAGTGGTATCCAGAAGAGTTTCGGCGTAGCCCTGAATCGACGTGAGCGGCGTTCGCAGCTCGTGAGACACGTTGGCGATGAAGTCGCGGCGGGTTTTTTCTACCCGCTCGGTTTCGGTCAGATCGCGGAGCACGACGACGGCCCCGCCACCGGGCAGTGGGGCAGCGGTCACGTCGTAGGCGCGGCCGGGAATGATGGAAGTGGCGCGGACGGTTTTGACGTCGCGCGTGGTCGTGGCTTCTTTTACGGCGGTTAGAAAATCGGGGTCGCGAATGGTTTCGACCACGGGCTGGTGCAAGCGCGTGCCTTGCGGAACCAGGCGGTTCATCGGCTGGTTCGCCCACTGCACTCGGCCATCTGATCCGACAGCGATGACCGCGTCCTGCATGCTGTTGAGCAGAGTCTCGAGCTGGCGCTGGCTGGAGCGGACGGCGGCGAAGCTCTGCTCGACATGACGCGCGGTCACATCAATGGCCGACGCCACGCGGCCAATTTCGTCCTGCGAGGTTTCGTGGATGCGCGCGCGCAGGTCTCCATCCGCGATACGGGCAGCCACTTCGACGATACGGTCCAGCCGGCGGGCGCTCCATTGCGCGGCGATTGCGGCCACTATCAGTGCAAACAGAAATGCCAGGCCGGAGGCGAGTTCCAGACGGTGACGAAGAGGCAAAGATACGGCATCAACATCGGAGAGGGGATACGCCATGCGCACGGCGCCGCCAGCAATGGGAACGGCTACGAAGAGAAAGGGAACGCCAACCGTATCGCTGCGGCGCTGTTCGATGCCAGTATGGCCGGCGAGAGCGGCGGCTAACTCCTTGTGCCGGGAAAGATTCTCGGTGCCGCCCGGAGCAATCTCCGAGTCGGCCAATATCTTGCCCGCGGGATCGATGATGGTGACGCGAGCGCTGGCAGCCTGGCCTTCCTGCGCGGCGATATCGTTGAGCGCGTGGATACGATCGCTTTCGACGCGGTGGG
>JASIKQ010000537.1 GCA_030049565.1 Candidatus Sulfotelmatobacter sp. | reverse complement strand
CGATCACGATGCGCTCGTTCATTACTTGATCGCTCCCATGCTGGTAGCCAAGCCGGCGCGCTCGGCCAAGGTGTTTTCCTGGGCAAAATCACCGAATCGATGGCATCGCCGCGCCGCTTGTGTCGCCATGATCCGGGGCACGCGAGCACACATGTTTTTCCCCGAAATCAAGAAGCTTTCCGATTTCCTTCTCTGCGATGAAGACGACATGGTGCAGAAGGGTCTGGGTTGGCTGCTGCGCGAAACCGCTAAGAACAATCCGAAGCAGACGGTTCCCTATCTCATGAAGATTCGTGCGCGCTCGCCGCGGCTTGTTTTGCGCACAGCTTGTGAAAAACTGCCTGCGGCCATCCGAAAGAAAATCCTCTCCCCATTCTAGCCATCCGCTATCGCATTGTTACTTCTGTACTTATCGTTGCCCCTCGAATGTGCGTCACAATGGCACTTCTTGGCCAACCACTGCGCGCCGTTTTTCTGGTATTCTCATGCGTTTTATTCCGAGGTGGACGGTGGAAAGGCGTGCAGTTAAACATCATCGCGGGCGCTTAGGCGAGGCCTTGCGCGAGGAGATTGAAACTTTAGTGGAAGGCGAACTCGCGGATCCACGCATCGGCCTGGTCGGCGTCACCGCGGTACACGTCGCCGACGATGGCCGCTCCGCGCAGGTTCTGGTGGATGTGGAGGGCGACGATCGCGAGGCTGACCGTAGCCTGGAAGGACTTGAAGCGGCCCGCGAATATATCCGCCATGAATTGGCCGGACGCCTGCGCCTGCGCCGCGCCCCGGAACTGTTTTTCCGGCTGGATCGTTCCGAGCGCGAGCGGGCGCGAGTAGAAGAGTTGCTGGCGCGGGCGAAGAAACGCATGAAACCGCAAACCGGCGAGCAGAAAGCATAATCATGGTGCACGACGTTCTGCAACAAATCGCGCAGCGCGATCGCTTCGTGCTTACCTCGCACGCCCGTCCCGATGGCGACGCGGTCGGGTCAGCGCTGGCCTGCTGCCAGGTTTTGCGCGGCATGGGCAAGCAGGCTGATGTGGTGCTGCACGACGGTGTTCCCCGCATCTATCGTACGCTGCCCTTTGCCGATCGCGTGTTGCAGGCCAATCGCGTCGACGGAGAATACGACGCAGTCATTATTCTCGAGTGTGACAGTATTCACCGTACGCGGCTGGAGGGACTGGAAGATCGCTTCTTAATCAATATTGACCACCACGTTAGCGGCCGCCCCTTCGCGCACGTCAACTGGATCGATCCCCAAGCCGTGGCCACGGCCGAAATGGTTTTTCGCCTGGCCCGCGAGGCGGGAACACGTTTCTCTCCCGGCATCGCGACCTGCCTTTATACTGCCTTGATGACCGACACCGGGTCCTTCATGTTTCAAGGAACCAATGAACACACGTTCGGGCTGGCGCGCGAACTCGTACTTGCCGGGGCCGATCCTTCGCACTGCGCGCGCAGTATTTATTTTGCCCACTCTGTCGCCAAGATGAGGTTGCTCGGGGAGGCTCTGCGCCACCTGAACACCGAGGCGCACATCGGCTGGACCTGGGTAACCCTGGAGCAGATGGAGCGCTGCGCCGCCAAGGAAGAAGATTGCGAAGGTCTGGTCAACTACGTGCTCTCCATCGGAGAAATTGAAGTGGCCGCATTTTTTCGGGAACTGCCCGGTGGCCGCTACCGCGTGAGCCTGCGCAGCAAAGGCAAACTCGACGTGGCGCGAGTGGCCGAGCGCTTCGGCGGCGGCGGCCACGAGTGCGCCAGCGGTTGTGCGCTCGACGGTCCTTTGCCGCAAGCCGTTCGCCACATTCTTGAACTGCTTCACGGCGGTCCCTCCATCCAGTAATCCGCGCTGCTATGCCTCCGCCCACTGGCACCTGCGTACAATCGTTTTCATGGATATTGCACTGGCGCGACAGATGGCATCATTCCTGGGTGCGTTGATGATTCTAATCGCCTACGCGGGCCACCAGATGCGCTGGATGAATCCCCGCTCGGCCACCTACAACCTCTTGAATGCGATTGGCTCGGGTATTCTCGGCTACATCGCGCTGCATCCTTTTCAGATCGGCTTCGTCGTGCTGGAAAGCGTATGGACCGTGATCAGCATCTATGCGCTCGTGCGTCCGAGAAAAATTGCTAATTGATGATTGTTGAGTACTGATTGAAGGAGCCTCCGCGGGACTTTTCATCAACAATCAGAAGTCGACAATCTTGCAGAGAAGCCGTCTCGTGGAACTCTGACCCATGACCAACCGCACCAGAACCGATGCGCTGCTGTTGGCGGGCTTTTGCGCGTTTCTATTTTTCTACGGACTGGCGCAATTCGGCCTGATCGGTGCTGACGAGCCGCGTTATGCGCAGGTTGCGCGCGAGATGCTAAATCGTCACGATTGGATCACGCCTATGCTCGGTGGTCACCCCTGGCTCGAAAAGCCGCCGCTCTACTACTGGCAAGCCATGCTGGCCTATCGCATCTTCGGGGTGAGCGATTGGGCCGCTCGCCTGCCTTCAGGGGTCGATGCCACACTGCTGGTGCTCGCCATGTACTATTTTCTGCGCTCCTTCCGGCGCAGTTTCGAGTTGGACGGCGCGCTCGTCGCCGCCGCCTCCGCCGGCATCATCGGATATGCCCGCGCTGCTTCCATGGACATGCCCCTGACCGCAACCTTCACAATGGGAATGCTGGCTTGGTGGGCATGGCGCGAGAGCGAAAACAAATCTTATCTCGCAGCTTTTTTTGCTTGCATGGCTCTGGGTACGCTTGCCAAAGGCCCGGTCGCGCCATTTCTTGCAGTCTTGACCATCGTCCTTTATGCGGCCGCGGTGCACGAATGGAGCGTCATTGCGAAAACTTTGTGGATTCCCGGGATCCTATTATTTTTTGCAATCTCCCTGCCCTGGTACATCGCCGTGCAACTCCGCAATCCCGTGTTCTTTCATGAATTCATCATCGAACACAATGTCGAACGGTTTTCTGAGAATCTTTATCATCACATCGAGCCTTTCTGGTATTACCTGCCGGTCGCGGCGTTGGCGTTGATTCCCTGGACGGTGTTTGTGGTAGCGGCTGCGGTTGAACTGGCCC
>JASIKQ010000536.1 GCA_030049565.1 Candidatus Sulfotelmatobacter sp. | reverse complement strand
TGTGGGGACAGCCGCCCTCGGCTGTCCGGTCGAGCGAAGCTCGACAGGGTGTTTCGCGGCGAGGGCGGTGCCTGCACCACATAATCCAGCCAATAGCCAACTGGCCATGCTGGACGGAGATGGAAATGGCAACGAGAGTTACAGGAATTTTGGGAAAAAAAGTCGGCATGACGCAGTTGTTCGACTCGAAAGGCGATGTGCGTCCGGTCACCGTCCTGCAAGCCGGCCCCTGCGTGATCACGCAGCACAAGTCGGCGGTGAAAGACGGGTACGAGGCGGCGCAGATCGGCCTGGTCGAGTTGATGAAGCAGTCGAAGCTAACCAAGCCAGCCCAGGGACATCTGGCAAAAAATAATCTGCCGCCGGTGAAGTTTATGCGCGAGGTCCCGCTCGAAACCGACGGCGATGGCGCAGACGGAAGCCCGGTAAAAGTCGGCGACCGCGTGCTGGTCGAGATTTTTGATGGCGAAAAGTTCGTCGACATAGTGGGAGTCAGCAAGGGAAAAGGTTTTCAAGGAGTGGTAAAGCGGCATCATTTCGGTGGCGGCCCCAAGTCGCACGGATCGATGTTCCAGATTACCGGCTCGATCGGTTCTTCCGCGTTCCCTTCGCGCGTGTTTAAAGGTATGCGCATGTCCGGACATATGGGCCACGAGCGCGTGACCGTGCGCAACTTGCGCGTGCTGGGCGTAGATAAAGACGAGAATTTGCTGGTCGTCGAAGGCAGCGTTCCCGGACCTCAAGGCGGATACATTGTGATCACGAAAGCCAAGAAGCCGCCCAGAGAGCGCCGTGGATTTGCCGGCGCGGCCACTGTTGATCCGTTGAAGGCAGCGAAGCGAGCGGCGAAGAAGGCATAAGAGATGTGTGGAGCGGGCGCCCTCGCCCGCTAGATCAGGCGGAGCAAGAGTCGCGGACGAGGGCGTCCGCGCCACACGAGAAGCATATGGCAACGATTGATATTCACAACTTGAGCGGCGAGCGGGTTGGGAAGTTTGACCTGGCCGACGAAATTTTCGGCGCGGTGAATGAAGACCTGCTCTGGGAAGCGGTGAAGCATTACCGCGCCGGGCAGCATCGCGGAACCCATGCCACCAAGGCCCGCTGGCAGGTTTCCGGATCAGGTAAGAAACTTTGGAAGCAGAAGGGTACTGGACGCGCACGCATCGGTTCGATCCGTTCTCCGCTGTGGCGGCATGGGGGTACGGTGCATGGTCCGGTGCCGCGGTCATACGACTATGCGTTCCCGCGCAAGAAGCTTATGGGCGCGTTGCGCTCGGCCCTGGCCGCCAGGTTTGCTGACGGCAAGCTAATTGTAGTGAACGCGTTCGACGTGAAGGATGCCAAGACGAAGGAATTTCGTAAAGCTCTCGAAGCATTGAAAGTGGATTCAACCGTGTTGTTGGTAGACGCCCCCAAAGCGGCGAATCGCAATCTGGAATTGAGTTCGCGCAACATCGATGGACTCGAGCTGATCGCGGGCAATGAAGTGCACCCGTATCATCTCCTTCGCTATGATCGCGTGATTTTTTCGCATCCGGCGATTGAGAAACTGCAGCAGTCGTTGCTAAACAGCGTACCCAAGAAGCAGCGCAAGCCGGCAGAAGATGAAGGCGCGAAAAAGGCAAGTGCGGCTCCGCGCAGGCGCACGCGGCATGAGAAGGCTGCGGAGGTGGCCTAGAGATGAAATCCGCTTACCAGATCATTCGCCGTCCGGTGATTACGGAAAAAGGTCTGGCCATCAAGGAAAACCAGAACACGCTGGTTTTCCAGGTGACGCCGAAGGCGACCAAGACTGAAATCAAGCAGGCGGTGCAGACGATTTTCAAAGTGAAAGTGTATTCGGTGCGCACTGCGACATATCCGGGAAAAGAACGGCGGCGAGGGAAGTTTGCCGGGTATCGTCCGGACTGGAAGAAGGCATACGTGCGCTTGCGCGCGGGCGAGAAGATGCCGGAGTACGCACAGAATCTGTAGGAAGCTGAGAGCTAAGAGCTTTTATGGCAATCAAGACGTATAGACCGACGACGCAGACGTTGCGCTTCCGCACGACACTGGTCAATGACGACATTACCACGACGCGGCCGTATAAGCCGCTGCTCGAGCCAAAGCAGCGCACCGGCGGGCGCCGCAATTCGGGTGACATCACGAGCTGGCATCGCGGAGGCGGGCATAAGCAGAAAGTGCGAATCGTCGACTTCAAGCGCGATAAAACTGGAATTCCGGCGACCGTAGCGACGATCGAGTACGATCCCAACCGCTCGGCGCGCATTGCGCTGCTGGCCTACGCGGATGGCGAGAAGCGCTACATCCTTCAGCCGGAAGGTTTGAAAGTTGGGCAAAAGGTGGTGAGTGGCCCGGAGGCCGACATTCTTGTCGGGAACGCGCTGCCGCTGCGCAACATTCCTCCGGGCACCTCGATTCACAACGTCGAGTTGAAGCCTGGCAAGGGTGCGCAGATGGTCCGCTCGGCAGGAGGAGCGGCCCAGTTAGTGGCAAAAGAATCGGATTACGCACTGGTGAAGCTGCCTTCTGGTGAGACGCGCAAGATTTCTCAGGACTGCATGGCGACTATTGGACAGGTCGGCAATCTCGATCATGAAAATGTCACCATCGGCAAGGCTGGACGGACGCGCTGGCTGGGATGGCGTCCGGTGAACCGCGGAGTTTCGATGAACCCGGTGGATCATCCGCATGGCGGCGGCGAAGGCAAAACCTCGGGTGGCCGGCATCCGGTGACCCCGTGGGGCCAGCCGACGCGCGGGTACAAGACGCGGAATAATAAGCGGACGGATAAGTTTATCGTGAGCCGGCGGTCGAAGTAGCGCTGAGGAAATCCAGTTTCCTCCGGCCCGCGTCACGATCCGTCGGAGTGACAAAGATTTCGATTTGGTTATGAGAAAACTTTTTATTTTAGCAAGCTGGGAGCTAACAGCTAGAAGCTGATTTCTATGGCACGTTCAACCAAAAAAGGCGCATTTGTTGATCCATATCTGATGGCGCGGGTCGAGGCCATGAATTCGCGCAACGAAAAGAAAGTCTTGCGCACGTGGTCGCGGCGGTCGACGGTGGTTCCGGAGATGGTGGGCCACACCATCGCGGTGCACAACGGAAAGAAGTTCATCCCGGTATATCTCACCGAGAACATGGTGGGACACAAGCTGGGCGAGTTCAGCTTTACGCGCATTTTCAAGGGCCATTCGATGAAGGCAGCGACGGAAGTGGCGGCCAAGCCAGCGGGTGTGCCGGGCGGTCCGGGAGCAATCGTTCCCTCGGCAGCTGCAGTCGCACCGCCTGCGCCGCCACCGAAGGCATAAAACCGGCTCTTAGCCGTAAGCTTTTAGCCTTTAGCTAAGAGCCAAAAGCTGAGAGCTGAGAGCTGAGAGAACTATATGGAATCTCGAGCGGAGATGCGGTACTTGCGGGTTTCGCCGCAGAAAGCGCGTCTGGTACTGGATTTGATCAAAGGGCGCAAGGTGGAAGAGGCTCGTAACACGCTCCTCTATACGAAGAAGCGCGTGGCGGCACATGTCGGCAAGCTGTTGCAGTCGGCGCTGGACAATGCCAACTTCTTGAGCGCGGAAAAAAATCTGGATGTCGATATCGATAACCTGTACGTGAAGAGCGCCATCGCCAACGACGGGCCGCGCATGAAGCGGATTCGTCCAGCACCGCAGGGACGCGCCTACCGCTATCAGCGGCGCATCGCGCACATTCAGTTAGTGCTGGCCGAGCGCGGCAACGGTGCAGCACAGGCAGTGAGCAGCGGATCGACGCCTTCGGTTCCCGCAAAGCGGCGGGCTCCGGTGGCAAAGAAGTCCGCAGGCGCGCGAAAAAAGAAAGCCGCTGCGAAATGATCGCGTTTTGCGGGCGTGAGCCCGCGGCGATCATCCTAAGCGTTCTTTGCGAAGGATCTCACAAATGCTTGAAGGCTGTTAGCAGGATTTAGGAGAAGCGGATGGGACAAAAAGTTCATCCTTATGGGTTTCGCCTCGGTTACACCAAGCCATGGAAGTCGCGCTGGTTTGTCGAGCGCGATTACGACAAGCTGCTGCTTGAAGACGTCAAGTTGAAGAACGAGTTGAAGGAAAAGCTCAAGTCGGCAGGGATAAGCGCGATTGAGATCGAGCGTCCAGGCAACAAGCTGCGCATCATCATTAAGACTGCGCGGCCGGGGATTATCATCGGGCGCAAGGGCTCGGAGATTGACAAGCTGAAGGGCGATTTGCAGAAACGTACGTCGCGCGAGGTATTTGTCGACATCCAGGAAGTGCACAAGCCTGAACTCGACGCGCAATTGGTGTCGGAGGCGATTGCCCTGCAACTGGAAAAGCGCGTGGGCTTCCGGCGGGCCATGCGCAAGGCCGTGGATTCGGCGCTGCGTTTCGGATGCAAGGGAATTAAAGTTCGCGTGAGCGGACGTTTAAACGGAAATGAAATCGCGCGCTCAGAGTGGTATCTGCAGGGCCGGTTGCCGCTGCACACGCTGCGCGCGGATATCGAATACGGATTCTCCGAAGCGCGCACCACTTACGGCGTAATCGGCGTGAAGTGCTGGGTGTATAAGGGCGAGATTTTGCAGACCAAGAAGCGGGAAGCGCAGCAGCAGACAACAGGAGCATTTTAGAGACTGCGAGCCGCGAACTCCGAGCCGCGAGCTGAAGGCTGAGAGCTAATTTTATGTTGATGCCGAAAAAAGTTAAGTATCGCAAGCAGCAGCGCGGGCGTATGACTGGCAAGGCGTGGCGCGGTTCGACGCTGGCCTTTGGCGATTATGGCCTCAAGGTGATCGAGCCAGGATGGATCACCGACCGCCAGATCGAAGCCAGCCGCGTGGCCATGACGCGATTCGTCAAGCGCGGCGGCAAGATTTGGATCCGGCTGTTTCCCGACAAGCCAGTGACCAAGAAGCCGGCTGAAACCCGCATGGGCAAAGGCAAGGGCGCGCCCGATCATTGGGTTGCGGTGGTGCGTCCGGGAAAAATTCTGTTCGAGATGGAAGGCGTTTCGAGCACGGATGCGAACGAGGCATTACGTCTAGCATCGCACAAGCTGCCGCTGCGCACGGCGGTGGTGAAGAGAGAAATGGCGCATTAGCAGTTATCAGCTTTCAGCCGTCAGCTTTCGCAAGAGCGGCGGTGCAACGAAATAAAAAACTGATGGCGGAAGGCCCAGAGCTGAGAGCTTGTTTATGAAAGCAGACAAAATTCGCAACTTAACCGACGCGGAATTGCAGCACCAGGGGCAGGATTTGGCCGACCAGCTGTTCAAGCTGAAGTTTCAGTTGAACATGGGCCAGACCGAAAGCCTAAAGAAGATTCGCGGACTGCGCAAAGATATTGCCCGCGTCAAAACGATATTAGGCGAGCGCACACACGCTGCCGCAACGGAGAAAAAGTGATGGCGGAAGCCACAACCAAACCAGCCGAGAAAGCGCAGGGCCGCCGAAAAGAAGTCGTAGGTGAAGTCGTCGCCAATAAAATGGCGAAGACAATCGTGGTGCAGGTGACGCGCAAAAAGGCGCATCCGTTTTACGGTCGCGTCGTCGCGCGTCACAAGAAGTTTTATGCCCACGACGAGAAAAACGAAGCGCATGTGGGCGATGTGGTGCGGATCGAGGAGACCCGTCCGCTCTCGAAGCTGAAGCGGTGGAAGTTGAAGGACATTATCCGCAAGACAGCGCTGGTGCCGGAAATCGCGCTGGAGCAGGAAAGCGAGTAAGGGAGATTCGCCATGGCCGTGATGATGAGAACCATGCTGGAGGTGGCCGACAACTCCGGCGCGCGCAAGCTGCAGATGATTTTGCCGCTAGGCGGGTCGACCGGCCTGAACGCGGGATTGGGCGACGTCATCACCGCCAGCGTCAAGGAGGCCGCTCCCGAAGGTCAGGTGCAGAAGGGGAAGGTCGTTAAAGCTGTCGTCGTGAGGACTAGAAAAGAACATCGCCGCCGTGATGGAACGTATATCCGTTTCGATCAGAATGCAGCCGTACTCATCAACGAAGCAGGCGAACCTGTCGGCACGCGCGTGTTCGGTCCGGTGGCGCGTGAACTGAGAGAGAAGAAGTTTTTAAAAATTGTTTCCCTGGCGCCGGAAGTGATTTAAGGCATTGAGTGATTTTGCGATTGAGTGATCGGGCGATTGGGAACCAAGGATATGTTGCTGGGTTTTATTCGCGCAATGACTCAATCGCTCAATCGTCAAATTAGGGTTAAGGAATGAGAACAGCAAGCACATTACACAAGCGGGTCGACATTCGCCGCAGCGACACCGTGAAGGTGATCTCCGGGCGCGACAAGGGCAAGGAAGGGCGCGTGCTGCGCGTGTTTCCCGACGAGGGCAAGCTGCTGGTCGAGCACGTCATGATCGTAAAGAAGCACGTGCGCCCCAACCCCCAGCGCAATATCGCAGGCGGCATTGCCGAACAGGAAAGCCGCATTGCGATTTCGAACGTGCAGTTGGTTTGTCCAACCTGCGGTCCCGTGCGCATTGGGCACGAAGTACTTGGTGACCGCAAGGTGCGGGTGTGCAAGAAGTGCGGAACGACGCTGGATAAATAAGCTGTTAGCTCTTAGCCATTAGCTCTTGGCTTGTGGTGATGAGAGCAAATAGTCTTGTTAAGCAAATCGACGAGCGTGTAATTAGCAAGAGTCAGGAGCTAAAGGCCAAAGGCTAAGAGCTAAAGATGGCAAAAGACAAAAAGCAATCGAAGGAAGCGGCCCAGGAACAGAAGGCTCCCGAGCAGGCACGGCACAGCGCGAAAGAGCGTCCGCGGCTGCGGGCGCGCTTCGAAAAAGAAGTGGCGCCGGCGCTGCTCAAGGAACTCGACCTCAACAACGCCATGGCGGTTCCCCGGCTCAACAAGATCGTCGTGAACATGGGCATGGGCGAGGCTACGCAGAATTCGAAGGTGCTCGACCCCGCCGTGAATGAACTCGGATTGATCACCGGTCAGAAGCCGGTGGTCACCAAGGCGAAGAAATCCATCGCCGCGTTCAAGGTGCGCGAAGGGCAATCGATCGGGTGCATGGTGACGCTGCGCGGCGACCGCATGTACGAATTTTTCGACCGCCTGGTGAACGTTGTTCTGCCTCGGGTACGCGATTTTCGTGGGGTCTCGACCAAGTCGTTCGATGGCCGCGGAAACTACACGCTGGGGTTGCACGATCAGCTGATTTTCCCAGAGATCGATTACGCGAAGGTCGACAAACAGAAGGGAATGAACGTTACCATCGTGACGACTGCAGAGAACGACAACCAGGCGCGGACGCTGTTGAAACATCTGGGAATGCCGTTTCGCGCATAGCAAACCGGCGGTTGGGTGATCGGGATTGACTGATTGAAGATCGAAGTACCGGCTGAAAGCTGACAGCTAAGAGCTAAAAGCTTAGGAGCTAAAGTTTGGCAACCACAGCAAAACGAGTGAAGGACGGGGCCGAGAGCAAGGTGAAGCCCGGCCATGTCAGGAAGCCGAAGTTTTCCACGCGCAAGCACAACCGCTGCAAAATCTGCGGACGCCCGCGCGCGTATCTGCGCAAGTTCGGCATTTGCCGGCTGTGCTTTCGCGGGTTAGCGCTGCGCGGGGAGATTCCAGGAGTGTCGAAGTCGTCGTGGTAAGGAGGCGTGTAAGCGCGCGTTTTACTCGCTCGCAAAGAACGCCCTTCGGCGCACTTCGGTTGCTCAGGGCAGGCTAAAACGATTCGCGCGGCAGCCCCAGATGCTTCGCGAGACAAAAGCGTCTCGCTCAGCATGACATGCGAGGATGAAGTGTGAAGCTGCCGCAGGTTCTCCGCTTAGACGGAGCGAACGGGTGGCGAGAGGAGAAGCAAACGATGAGGTTGACCGATCCAGTGGCGGATATGCTGACCAGGGTGCGCAACGCGCTACAGGCGCGGCATCAGAAAGTCGATGTGCCGGCTTCGCGGCTCAAGGTGGAGATCGCCCGCATCCTGAAAGAAGAAGGCTATATCTCGAATTTCAAGGCCACGGAAGAAGAAGGGCACAAGGTCATCCGCATTTACCTCAAGTACGGCGCGCACAACGAAGCGGCGATTTCGAATGCCGCGCGCGTGTCGCGCCCTGGCTGCCGCGTGTACGTGCGGCGCAGCGAGATTCCTCGCGTGCTCGGTGGAATGGGGATTAATATTCTCACCACGCCGCGCGGCGTGATGACCGGCCGCCAGGCCCGCAAAGAAGGCGTAGGCGGCGAATTGTTGTGCGAGATCTGGTAGAAAAGCAGCTCTTAGCCATTAGCCTTTAGCTCTTAGCCAGAGCGGGGTGCGGAAAGTAACAAGCTAAGAGCTAACGGCTAAAAGCTAAGAGCTGATCTTATGTCGCGAATTGGAAAAAAGCCGATTGCTATCCCCAAAGGGGTGACTGTCAAAATCGAAGGCAATACCGTACTGGTGCAGGGGCCCAAGGGCAAGCTGGATACGCCGCTTCCTTCCGGCATCAAGATGGAACAGAAGGATGGCCATCTGGTGGCCCTGCGCGAGAATGATTCGCAGGCCGCGCTGCACGGGCTGGCGCGCGCTTTGGTCAACAACGCCGTCGAAGGCGTAACAAAGGGATGGTCGCGCGAATTGGAAATCGTGGGCATCGGCTACCGCGCCGAGATGAAGGGCAAAGGAGTAGTGGTCTTCAACTTGGGATATTCACATCCGATAGAGTATCCCCTGCCCAGCGGAGTTAATGCTGTTGTAGATCCCAAGCAGACGCGCATTTCCTTGACCGGAATCGATCGCCAGCAGGTGGGTCAGGTTGCAGCCGAAATGCGCGCGCTGCGTCCGCCCGATCCTTATAAGAACAAGGGCGTGCGCTACCTCGGCGAAAGATTGAAGAAGAAAGTCGGAAAGACGGGAGCGAAATGATCGCGTTGACGGGCGTCTGAGCCCATCGCGATCATCCTGAGCGAAGCGAAGGATCTCCAGAAGGGCTTGCGAGAAGATGCTGACTAAAATTTCGAAGAATCAGAAGCGCGGCCATGTTCACGAACGCATCCGCAAGAAGTTGCAGGGAACGCCCGAGCGTCCGCGGCTGAACGTCTACCGCTCGTTGAACCACATTTACGTGCAGGTCATCGACGACCTGCATGGCAAGACACTGGTTTCAGCAAGCACGGCCGAAGGCAAGAAAGAAGACCGGCGTACCGGCGGAAACGTGGCGGCAGCGAAGAGTTTGGGTAAGACGATCGCCGAGCGCGCCAAAGCAAAGGGCCTGAGCAAAGTCGTTTTCGACCGCGGCGGTTACATTTACCACGGACGCGTAAAGGCCCTGGCCGACGCGGCAAGAGAAGCGGGATTGCAGTTTTGAAAGAAGCTCTCAGCTGTCAGCTTTCAGCTCTCAGTGAAAGCGACAGGCTGATAGCCGAAAGCTGGTTTAAAGAATGCCAACAGTTACTAAAAAGCTCGATGCCAATTCGTTTCAGTTGAAGGACCAGGTGGTCGCCATTAACCGTGTCACAAAGGTCGTGAAGGGCGGCAAGAACCTGTCGTTCGCAGCGCTGGTGGTTGTGGGCGATCCTTCAGCCGCCGTCGTGGGACACGGCGCGGGCAAAGCCAAAGAAGTCCCGCAGGCCATCCGCAAAGCGATTGAATCGGCAAAGAAAAATCTGATCAAGGTCAATTTGACGCAGACCACGATTCCGCATCTCGTGCTCGGCCGCTACGGTTCCGGCAAAGTGCTTCTCAAGCCGGCGCCGGAGGGCACGGGAGTGATTGCGGGCGGCGCGGTGCGCGCCGTGATGACTTCAGCCGGCGTGCAGAACGTGTTGACCAAATCGATTGGGACCACCAACCCCCACAACGTGATCAAGGCGACGTTTGACGCGCTGAAGTCTTTGAAGAATAAAGAGACGGTTGCGGCGATGCGGGGGAAAGCGGTGGAGGAGCTTTAGATACCGAACGGCACGGCTTCAGTTCTTGAGCCTGCCCCCAGCAAGCGAAGCGCGCTGAAGGGCGCCTCCGAGAAAGAATTAATCTGGGGCTTTGGACTCTGAGGATTTATGACGGCAAAGAAAACAAACGCGGGCCGCGGGAAAATCCAGTTGAAGTGGGTGCGCTCCGCCATTTGCTCTCCGGTGAAGCACAAACTGGTCGTCAAAGGATTGGGATTCACCCGGCTGAATCAGGTGATCGAGCGCCCGGACACGGCAGCGATTCGCGGCATGGTAGCAAAGGTGCCGCATCTGGTGGAGATTGTGCAATAGCTGTCAGACGTCAGCTATCAGCCGTCAGCAAAATGCTCAAGGCTGAAAGCTGATGGCTGAGAGCTGATTTTATGAATTTATCCAATATTCACGCACCGAAGAAAGCCTCCGAGAAACGCAAGCGCGTCGGCCGTGGCATGGGCTCAGGCATGGGCAAAACCTCCACACGCGGGCACAAAGGCCAGCGCTCGCGCTCTGGTTCGCGCATGATCCGCGGTTTTGAGGGCGGCCAAATGCCCTTGCACCGCCGCATGCCCAAGCGCGGTTTCACCAACATCTTCCGCAAGGAATTCAATATCGTCAGCCTGGAACGGCTGGCCTCGCTGGGCGCTCTGCATAGTGCTCCCATTACTCCTGATGTGCTGCGCAAGGCGGGGTTGGTTAAGACGAAGCATCCGGTAAAAATCTTAGGGGATGGTGATCTGAACGTGGCCATCACCGTTCACGCCCACAAATTCTCCAAGTCTGCGCAAGAGAAAATCACCAAGGCGGGCGGCAAGTTTGAGGTCTTGCAGTAATGTTTGAGAAGCTGGCTAACATCTTTCGTATCCCCGACCTGCGCAACCGGGTTCTGTTCACGCTGGCCATGCTCGCGGTTTACCGACTGGGCGGGCATTTGCCCACACCGGGCGTGAATTTCGTCAAGCTGGAGGACTTCTTCAACCAGAACCGGGGATCCTTCCTCGGCTTTGTCGATCTGTTTTCCGGCGGCAACTTGCGCCGCTTGACCATCTTCGCTCTCGGCATCATGCCGTACATCACGGCGTCGATCATCCTTCAGCTTTTGACCGTTGTGTATGAGCCGCTGGCCAAGCTGCAAAAAGAGGGCGAACTTGGCCGCAAAAAAATCACCATGTGGACGCGTTACATCACGGTGATTTTGAGCGCTATGCAGTCGTTCGGCATCGCCATCGGCCTGGAAAAGGGCGGAGACTTCGTTCTGCACCCGGGTCCGGCGTTCATCCTGATGACCATGCTCACGCTCACCGCGGGCAGCACTTTCATCATGTGGCTGGGTGAGCAGATTACCGACCGCGGCATCGGCAACGGCATGTCGCTGCTGATTTTTGCCGGAATTGTCGTCGGTCTGCCGCGCGGCGTGCAGGATCTGTTCGATAAAGCCAAGAATGGCCAGTGGGGCGCGATCACTCCGGTTCTGATGCTCGGCTTGGTCGTCTTCATGATTGCCGTGGTCGCCTTCATTGTCTATGTCGAGCGCAGCGAGCGGCGCATTCCCGTGCAATACGCCAAGCGTGTCGTAGGACGCAAGGTCATGGGCGGCCAATCCACCCACCTGCCTCTGCGCGTGAACGCCGGCGGGGTCATGCCAGTGATTTTCGCGTCGTCGATTCTCACTCTGCCGCAGACTGTCGGCTACGGCCTCAAAAACAGCCGCTACTTCGCCGACCTGTTCCGTTGGCTGGGTTGGGGCGAGCCGCTTTACACGCTGTTGTATGCGATCGGCATCATCTTCTTCGCGTATTTTTATGTATCGATCGTGTTTAACCCCAGCGAAGTCGCCGACAACATGCGCAAGTATGGCGGATTTATTCCCGGCATTCGTCCCGGCCGGCGCACTGCCGATTACATCAACGAAGTTCTGACCCGCATCACCCTGGTGGGTGCGCTTTATCTGATCATTATTTCGTTTATCCCGGAGTGGATGATAGCCGGCATTCACCTGAACCATTTGCCGGTTTGGCTGGGAGGCTCGCTGTTCGAGCGGCTCCCGGTGTGGATGACGAATGGCTTGGGAGTTAACTTTTACTTTGGCGGAACGTCGCTGTTGATCGTTGTGGGCGTGGCCATGGATACGGTTACACAGATCGAGGCGCAGTTGATCATGCGCCACTACGATGGGTTCACGCCGCGCAGCGGAAGAATTCGCGGCCGAAGAAATTGGTCGTAGTAGATTGAGCGATTTTGCGATTGGGTCATTGAGCGATCTGAAAGCGGAGTGATCGTGAACCTTGAGTCCGGTGCTTGCGAAAGATTGTCAATCGCTTGATGACTCAATTACCCAATGACTCAATGGCAGCGCAGGAAACCTCGCGCGATATAGGTCCCGTGGTTCTGCTTGGCCCGCCGGGCGCCGGGAAAGGCACTCAGGCCAAGCGCATCATGGAAAGGTACGTAATTCCGCAGATCTCCACGGGAGATATTCTGCGGTACAACGTAGCCCAGGGAACCGAGCTTGGACTCAAGGCCAAGGCGGTGATGGCAAGCGGCGAGCTGGTCTCGGACGATCTGGTTACCGCCATGGTTCGCGACCGGCTAAGCCAGTCGGATTGCAAGCGCGGCTACATCCTCGACGGATTTCCGCGAACCGCGGGCCAGGCAGGATGGCTCGATGCACTGCTCGAAGACAAGCTCTTTGAAAATTCGCGGCCCACGCGTGCGTGGCCAATTGTGATCCTTCTCGATGTCGATTATAATCAGTTATTGCTCCGGATCACTGGACGACGTTCTTGTCCCACCTGTGGGCGGATCTACAACGTCCACTTTCAGCCGCCCCGCACCGACGAAGTTTGCGATTTGGACGGGACGAAGCTGGTAACCCGCAATGACGATCGGTTGGAAGTGATTCAGCCCCGTTTAACGGCCTATCAGGAGCAAACTGCGCCCGTGGCCGACTATTACCGGCGCACGGCAAGGCTGTTTTCGGTGAGCGGCGACTTGCCGATTGACGAAGTAACGCAGCAGATTTTCAGGATTCTTGAGGATCATCACGCGTAGATGGTTCAGAGCTAGGCATGGCCATTGTTTGCAAATCGGCGGCGGAAATCGAGCGCATGCGGCACAGCGGACGCATCGTGCGCCAGGTTTTGGATCATGTGCGATCGATTGTAGCCCCTGGCGTCACCACCATGGATTTAGAGCGCGCGGCCGAAAAGAAGATCACGGAACTTGGCGCTAAGCCAGCGTTTAAGGGATATTACGATTATCCCTGCGTGCTGTGCACCTCGGTGAATGACGAGATTGTGCATGGCATACCGTCCGAGAAACGCACGCTGAAGGCAGGCGATATCGTCTCCATCGATTGCGGCGTGGTTCTCGACGGTTACTACGGCGATGCGGCGATTACGGTTCCGGTCGGTGAGAAAGTTAAGCCCGAGTTGCAAAAGCTGCTGAAGGTGACCGAGGAATCGCTTTACCGCGGGATCGAGCAGGCGCGAGTGGGAAACTCGGTGGGCGACGTCGGAGCGGCCGTGCAAGAGCATGTGGAAGCGGCCGGTTTCAGCGTCGTGCGCGAATTCGTGGGCCATGGCATTGGCACTCATTTGCACGAGGAGCCGCAGATACCGAATTTCGGCTCCCGCGGCCATGGCGCAAAACTTCGCGAAGGCATGGTGCTGGCAATCGAGCCGATGGTGAATTCTGGCAAGCCCGATGCCAAGGTCCTGGGCGACAAGTGGACCGCCGTGACCGTCGATGGCAGTTGCAGCGCCCACTTCGAGCACTGCGTAGCCGTGACCAAAGATGGGCCGGTGATTTTGACTCAGTAAAGCTTCTAGCTGCCCGCTCCTAGCTTCTAGCTAGTGGCGGTTGGCTAGAAGCTAACAGCTAGAAGCTGATGAGCAAAGAAGACGCGACTGACGTTGAGGCGTTTAGCGCGCGTGAAGCTGAGCGGAGCAAAGCTGGAGTCCGCTGCCGAAATTCCGAGCGGTTTGTGTGAGGAACCTCAAAATTGAGAATGCAAGGAGCGAATGAGTAAAGAAGACGCGATTGAGGTCATGGCAACGGTGCTGGAGCCGCTGCCCAACGCCATGTTCAAGGTGGAGTTGGAGAACAAACACCAGGTGCTGGCGCATGTTTCCGGCAAGATGCGTAAGAATTTTATCCGCATTCTCCCGGGCGATAAAGTGGCAGTCGAGCTTTCGCCCTACGACCTGAATCGCGGAAGAATCGTTTATAGATACAAATAATCCGCCGGCGTTTCCCCGGCTGGACAGCCGAGGCGGCTGTGCCCAGATGATTCATTTTTGCTGACAGCTGATCGCTGACAGCTGAAAGCTGGTTTATGAAGGTCCGAGCATCAGTAAAGAAGATTTGCGACAAGTGCAAGATCATCCATCGCAAGGGAGTGGTGCGGGTGATCTGCGTCAACACCAAACATAAACAACGGCAAGGGTAAGAGCTGTTGCCTTTTAGCTCTTTGCTTTTAGTTAAGAACCAAGAGCTAAAGGCTAAAAGCCAGGAGAATTTATGGCACGCATCGCAGGCGTCGATCTTCCGCGCCAGAAGCAGATAAACATCGCGCTGACTTATATCTATGGCATCGGGCATCCGCGCGCCGGCAGCATTCTCGACGAGGCCAACGTGGATCCGATGAAGAAGGTCCAGGACCTCAGCGAGGAAGAAGTTAACCGCATCCGCACCGTGATCGAATCGCAAGGGATGGTGGAAGGCGATCTGCGCAAGGAAGTCTCGATGAACATCAAGCGGCTCATCGAAATCGGCTCCTATCGAGGATTCCGGCATCGCCGCAACCTGCCGGTCCGCGGACAGCGCACGCACACCAATGCCCGCACCCGCAAGGGTCCGCGCAAAGGTACCGTCGCCCAGAAGAAGAAGGCGACAGCGAAGACATAAAAATCCAGCTGTCAGCTCTCAGCCGTCAGGTCTCAGCAAAAACGGGACCAGCTGAGAGCTGAGAGCCGATAGCTGAGAGCTCAATTATGGCAAAACCAGCAGCAGCGGGCGGCGCAGCCGCTCCCGAGAAAAAAGGCAAGACAAAGAAGTTCAAAAAGAAAGAGCGCAAGCACGTTCCGCACGGGCTCGTGCACGTGCAGGCCTCTTTCAACAACACGATCGTCACGATCACTGATATGACCGGCAACGTCCTGTCATGGAAGAGTTCAGGATCGCTCGGCTTTCGCGGATCGCGCAAGGGCACTCCATTTGCCGCGCAGCAGGCAGCGATGAACGCGGCCAACATGGCGCGCGAGCATGGAGTGCGCAGCGTGGATGTTCGCGTCAGCGGTCCGGGATCGGGACGTGAATCGGCCGTGCGCGCGCTGGCCGCCGCCGGAATCGAAGTGCGTTCTATCAAGGACACTACGCCGATTCCGCATAACGGCTGCCGTCCGCCAAAAAGACGCAGGGTGTAGAGACGGGGCTTGCCCCGTCTCCGCGTGCAGCGAACATAAGCGGCAGATTGAGACGCGGCAGGCTGCGTTTCTACAACGACCAGAATTTTGTCCGGGACGAAGGGTTAGCCAAGGCATTCCGTCGAGCGCAAGCCGCCGGAGTCGAAACCTGTAAACCGGTCATCTAAAAGGAGAATAACTTGGCACGTTACACCGATGCAGTATGTCGTCTTTGTCGCCGCGAGGGTATCAAGCTCTTCCTCAAAGGCACCAAGTGCTTCAGCGACAAATGTCCGATTGAAAAGCGCAACTTCGCTCCCGGACAGCACGGGAAGGACAAAAAGACCAAGGTCGTAGGCTACGGTCTGCAGTTGC
>JASIKQ010000535.1 GCA_030049565.1 Candidatus Sulfotelmatobacter sp. | reverse complement strand
GCCACGCTGACTCCCAGGTTCACCCAGAATAGGGAACTGACTTGGCGGTTGGTAAGACCTGGCCACTGGATCACGGCATCGCATAAACCCAGATCCTTAAAGATGAACAGACCGCTCGTTATCGCCACGACCATGGCGTACAGGCCGAAATCGGCGGGCATCAACAAGCGCGCCAGGATAATCGATGACACGATACGAACGCCGGTGCCGATGGCCTGAGCCAGCAGAACCCAGCTCCCCCCACGCACCGCGGCTGCGCCCAAATTCTCTTGGGCCTCATTCGCCCCGAAGTAGGGCTCGCTCGCAGTGCTAATCGCGATAGCTTCGTTCATTGGGCGCTCTTGGGTGATGGGTGTGCAAGCGCAGGCTGAAATCGGTGTCGTCGGCCGCGTTGCGTTGTCAGCGAGTTGCAACTGGCTGTCAGAGTTCTGAAGGGTACGCGCGTAGCGAATAAAGATACTGCGGCGCATTCTTAGCCTGCGATTAGCATTTGTTTGGAGTGAAGTTCAATTTTTGAAACTATCTGCGGCAAACCGGTACGTAACGAGTCGAGAATGGCAAACGTGACGACGCTGGTTAGGACCAGTGAGTCGAGAGAAATGGGGGAGGGATGCCCTTCGCGAATGGCGCCTAAGAACGACTCGACCTCTTCCCGGTGTCCCTTGCCGGGCAACTTGAGTTTGCGGCGTGACCCCGCCGCGTAATGCTCACCGCACCTGAAATCATCGATGACGAAACTCTGTCTGCCGCCAAAAATTTCGATCCGCTCCTTGCTGAGCAACTTGTCACCGCACGCCACATAGATTATCTGGCCCACCGAGCCGTTCCGAAAGCGTAGGGAGACGACGACATTGTCCTGATCCGGTATCTGAGCATTGTCACCGGAAACCGACTCTGCATATGCACCCACCGGCTCCGAGCCAGTCAAAAACTGCATCAGATCTACGAAATGACATACCTCGCCCAGAATTCGTCCGCCACCCTGACCGGTTTGTGTCCAGTGGTTCTTGGGGAGAAATCCTGCATTGACACGATAGTTGATGAGCAGTGGTTCGGGCACGTGTTGAAAAACTTCTCTGGCCCGGCGAGCGAGAGGAGAAAAACGCCGGTTGTAGCCGACCATGAGCCGGCAGCCACCTTGTCGGCTGGCAACCTCCAGGACCTCCGCGAGTTCGTCCTCTCGAAGTGCGAGCGGCTTCTCGACGAACACATTTTTTCCTGCTTCGAGCGCGGCCGTCGCGAAGGCCGCATGGGTGTCATGCCGGGTGGCAATAAACACCGTGTCAATCGCTGGGTCGGCCAGGATGCTGTGCGCGTCCGTCGAGTAGGAGCGGAAGCCGAATTTCTCCCTCACGCTCTTCGCGGTGACTCCGCGAGAGGTTACGACGGAAACCAGTTCGCCGCCCTGCCGGGCGAACGGGATGAGGAATTTCTGCGCGAAACTCCCAGCGCCGATGAAGCCTATGCCCGGGGTGGCGCGGGGGCCAAAATCAGCCCGTGGCGCCGCTGCAACCGGATGCGTCTCCGCAGCCTCAGTGTATTTAAGAAGGATACCCAGATGACGTTCCGAGACCTTCCCGGTCACGATCTCATACGCTTTCTCTGCCTGCTCAACGTCAAAGGTATGGGAGATGAGTGGCTGTACGTCCACGCTTCGGTTTTGGAGAAGTTTGAGGAAAGCCTCCATGTTACGGTTCTCCGTCCACCGTACGTACCCATATGGGTAATCCTGACCTTCCTCTTCGTAACTGGAGTCGTAACGTCCGGGCCCATAAGAACAGGAGATTTTTAGCTGCAGTTCCTTCTTATAGAAATGCGGTTCCCTCGGAATGTTCATCGGTACGGCGCCCACGACAACGATGACGCCCTTTTGCCGGAGGATGGCAGTGGCCAACTCCACGGGATCTGTCGATTGCGTCGCTGCGGTAATAATGACGGCGTCGAAACCGCGCCCTCCCGTGAAAGCAGCCAAGGCAGACTCCAGCCCCGTATCCGACCGTGTACGCGCGGCATGACAGCTGGTTTGCTCGGCGAGCGCAACCATGGAGTCAGCCGTGTCCACACCGAAAACCTGACATCCATTGGCCCGCAGGATTTGTGCGCTTATCTGACCGAGAAGCCCCAGGCCGATTACGCACACGAGCTCTCCCAACTGGGGGTTCGCCTGCCGTACGCCTTGCATAGCAATCGCTCCGAGCGTGGTAAAGGCGGCGGCTTCCATACTGACTGTTGTGGGCACTCTCACCACCAGGTTCTGGGGCACGGTGACAATGCCAGCGTGAGAGGCATAGCCGCCTCCACCGCAAGCCACCCGGTCGCCGGGTTTGAAGCGCCCCTCGGTATCCAGCGAGGCCAGAACTGAACCCGCGCAGCTGTAGCCCAAGTCCTTCAGGGTTTCCAGCTTGGTGCGAACCCGCTTCAGCGTTTCGGCGAATCCGTCCTTCCGCAGGCTGTCGAGCACTTGCCTGACCAGGTCTGGCCGCTGGCGAGCCTTGCCCAGAAGCGATGCCTGGGCGGTTGCAACCGTGGATCGCTCGGTGCCGGGGCTGATGAGAGAGAAGTGGTTGCGCACCAGCACGAATCCACGCGCGAGAGCGGGTGCCGGGACTTCGGCGACCGTGAGTTCGCCAGTTTTGAAATTTTGAATGACTTGCTTCATAAAAGTGACTTGCTTCACAAAGTGTGATGCGGTTCGGCCATTGTGCCGACGTGCTGTTCGGGTTGTAAGGAAGTGGCGCCGCGATGAGTCGACGTCGCGACCATGCCACGCCGGCGGACAGAAACTTCTGCCCAGGCGCGATTCACGCACGTCCAGACCCGCTCGACATCGGCAGCTCTAAGCGCGTGATGACAGGGGATCACAAGTAACCTGCTCGCAATGCGTTCGGCTCGAGGACAATCGCCCGTGTAACCGAAATGTGTGGCAGTAATCGCGGCGATGTCTTTGTACGGTCTTGCCGTGCTGATCTGATTCTCCCGCAAGCGTGCGACCAGTCGGTCACATTGGCCGGACGTTGGAAGGAGAATCGGGTACTGAAGCCGATTGAAAAACGCGCCCGGCGTTTCCGAACACAGCATCCCGGCATCAACGCTCAAATTTTGGCTGTAGCAGCGGGCGTTAGATCGTTGTTTAGAGATCCAGGAACCAAGTAGCGGCAGGCGCCGCAGAGTCATCTGCCGGTCGGTTTCATAGATCTGACTCAACACCAGCGGAGATTGTGACGTGTAACTGACCATCGCATTGTAGGCGTCCCACAGTCGAGTTCCTATCAGGCCCCACAGCGGTCTGGTGCGAAACAGTGACCGCAAGTATGTGGTTGCAACATGCACAGACTCATCCACGCGGCTGGGAAGCGGAAGTGCGGTGATGAGTTCCAGGAGTCGAGCCTCGATATCAGGGTCGGCGCAGTAAATTGCTCCGCCCTCGCCGACCGAAAGGTATTTGCCCGAGCGAAAGCTGAAAGCGGCAATTTCACCAAAAGAGCCGGCGAGTCGCCCGTTTAGCCGGGAACCTAGCGCCTGCGCGCAATCTTCAATGAATGGTTTGCCCGGCGCCGCACTTCGCAAGGCAGGCACATCGCAAACATTTCCAAACATGTGGACGGCGATGACGGCCTTCAATTCCGAGCTTTTCGCGGCAAGGTCGGCCGCCGAAAGGCAGTAGGTTTCCGGGTCAACATCAATGAAGCGAGGAAAGTGACCGGCCGCCTTGATGGCCTTGAACACGACCGGGCAGCAATACAGAGGAACACCAATCGCTGCGTCCGTCGGTAACCGAAGAGCCTTCAGGGCCACAACAATCGCAGCTCTGGCTGATCTTATCGGCAGACACGGGCCCAGCCCGGATATGGGGATGTGCCACGGTATTCTCGAATGGCGGCGCGACCAGGCCGCTCTCAGTCCCCTGATCGCATCCATGGCGCCGTAGTCCCAGTGCTCGTTCGGCAGAAGTGTGAACATGATGTGTGCTTCGAATCTATGTTCTTCGGATTGGAGATCCACAGGACCGACGCTGGACAAACCTCAACATGCGAGTCGAGCTTCCTGACAAAGCAAGTGCGAGAAAGTCGTCACGGAAACCGAGCGTTCTTGCAGATAGGCGAGAAAACGCCAGATCGCGTCGGAGTCCACGAAGTCTTTAGAATGACCGATCGCCACGACAAGCTTGCGTTCTTCTCCACCTTCCTGCCCTTCTTCGAGAACCCCCTCTATGGCCTCACGCATTTCCTCGAAGCTCATTCGGCAGAAATCCAATTTGCGGGGATAGCGGAAGCGGAGAAAGTCGCGCATCCGGTGCGGTAGTGGAATGCCGTTGCCGGCGCTGTGCGCCTTTTTCTGCAGCTTCAGGCGCTTGCCCCCCAGCATCTGCCAAAACGGTACCAGTTGCGTGTGAATCGGGATTTCCCACAGTGGGCCATTAGCATCTGCAACGTTGACGTCGTTGCCAAAACGCCAGAAGCCGTGGTGTGCAACCGCCGGACGGTAATCGATCCCCAATCCGTGGACTCGCCCGCCCTTAAACACAGAAGAATCCAGCCGCACTCCATGCCGTACCAGCACGTTTGTTATCGCCGCCGTGGGCTGCATTGTCCAGAGGCCGCTCCGAAACGACACGGGCGTGAACGTTGCGTCGTCCAAAGCATGGCGCAGATATTGGATCGCCCCTGAGACGATCGCCTCTACCCGATTCGGCGCCAGCCTGCTGATGCATTGTTCGCTCCAATCCAGGTGCCAGCGCCCGTCCCTATACCCGGCGTTGGCCCACCAGGGATGAAGATGCAGCGCGATTTCGTGGCCCGCGCTGCGCAGGTCGCGCAGTTGAGCAGGCACGCCGGCAGTGTCGGGATCAGACTGCACTTCCTCCATCCTGGCGAATTCCACGGCTTCTACGAACACAACAAAAGGTGCGTCGAACTCCTGAAAAAGCTCCGCTAGCCGTTGCGTCGGATCGAGCACCAGCTCCCGCAGCGAACCTTCGCCGTTGCCGTAGATCTCATAATCCAGGGTAAAAACACACTCGATCATCGGGCCACCGAGCACACTGTCAAGTTGCGGTCCAATTCGTTCATGCCGCCGTCGTGCCTGGAGACTTCCAGAAGCTTAGCCATGGCCAGAAGCATCCATGCTTGCGACCATCTCATGTACGAAATCCGGTTAGTGCATGGTCTCAAGACGCGATAGTAGAAGAAGCCCCGATCGTCCCAGAGATGACTCAAGGTCCATCGCAACACCGAGTTCGCCAACGAGAGGTTACCGGCGTCCATTTCTCTGAGCGTTAGAAGTGTGAGAATGCTTTGCGCTACGCAGTGGATGTCGATGGGATAGCGACGGTCATGAAAGTAGCGGACCGAACCATCCTCAGCAAAGAAATGACTGCGGTAGAACTCAAAGCCACGCCGGAGAACGGCGTCGAACTCCGCGGTCTCGGCATAGCGGGAGATATCCTGCAACGCGCACAGATTGTAGCCAGTGTGGAAGTTATCCACCCAATGCTGCGATGGCGCCTCTCCATAGTGCCAGGAGCCATCCGGGTATTGCTTCGAGGCGGAATAACGGGCAGCCTGGAGGGCAGGAAAAAGGAATTTCTCGTCGCGGGTGTGTTTGTAAGCGCGGCACAACAACGCGGCTGCCAGGAAGTTGGCGTTGTGCACCTGGCTTTGCAGTGACGCTGTGGGATAGCTGAAGCCCGCGGCGCCACCCTCGGCCCAGTAGAGCTCTTTGAGAATGTACTCTGCCGCGCTCAAAGCCATGTCCCGGCTGTGCGAGTCCTGCCCGTTGTCCGAAGCATCCAAAAGTGCATTCGCCACGAACGACGTACAGACCAAGTTGGGTTCCCGCGCGGGAACCACGATCGTGCGTGTCTGCCATGGAAAGCTGTATCCCCAGCACCAGTAATCCGTTCTTGGCGATCGCAGATCACACAGGCGCTCGATCATGAGGTCGATGTCCCGTTTCTGACGAGCCGTATTAATTCTCTCTAGCGTGACAAATGCGGAAAGAAACAGAGCAATGGCTTTGGGATTCTGTGTCTTAGGAATGTGGAGTAAGCGCCGAAAGTTGATGGGGCTGCGCTTGAGGCCCTGTGTAAAGAAGAGCCGAGGAAGACGACGATCCAGTAGCGGCAGGCGGTGAAACATGGGGCTGTTGAGAGCGTCATAGGGATCGTATCCGGCCCACTCATTCGTACGGCAATAGGCGATAAGTTTCAAGATTGCCGCCTCCACGCTAATCTCCATGGCCGCTGCATCGACGGTGGCGTGAGTTTCCATCACAGTTTCACTCGCTACGCATCTTCAATTTCGCGCAGATCGTCCCCAGTACGCAGTGCAGCCTAATTTTGCACTGGAGATCCCAACTCCAGGATGCCGACGATATCGCTGACAATCGTCTGCAAGGCAGGTCTTTCTTCTGCTTTGGGTTGTCCGTCCATTCGCCGATGGATGAGGGCGATGTGGCTGCGAACATCCTCCGGGCTTTGCAATAACGTGAGCCGCCCGGCTTCGGCCAGGTATTTGTCCACTGCGCCCAGAGTGCCACGGAAGATGCTGTAGACGGGCACCCCCAGCGCCGCGGCCTCGCGGTTCATGGTGCCCCCGCCGCTGATGACCAGATCGGAGAACCAAATCAGATCCAGGCCGTCGACCACCTTCTCGGGCACGATTACCTTTCCGCTGGAAAACAGTTCTGACCATTTGTGCCGCAGTTCGCGTTCCTGCTTGTCCGTGCGCGGCAACAAAATGGCCTTCGTATTTGAGCTACTGCCAAGTAGCTCAAACACCGAATCCAGCAGAATCTCGCTCTCCGGGTTGTGATAATGGGCCTCGGTGGCTGGGGGACGGACCGTCACGATTATGTCGTCAGCACAAAGATGGAGTTGCTCCCGAATCGAGGGATCGGGACGGAAGGAGGGCGCGTACACGTCTTCTTTTATACCGGGGTAGTGAAGCACCCGCTCTTCCTCGATCCCGAGCATCGTCGCCGCCCGATCGGGGATGATGTCCGGCGCAAGCACCCACGAAGGACTGACAATGCCAAATCCGCCCCACTTGGCGTATTCGTAATCAAAAATTGTAAGCGTGGGAATGCGCAGCAAGGAAGACACCAGGAACAATGATCGGGAACCATGCGAGACCGCCAAGTCGGGCTTTTCACGGATTACAGTCGGCACCATTTGCAAACTGCGGACGCCAAGCCCGACGAGTTTTGCAATCATGTGCTTGCCATAGTGCCGGCCAATACGCTTGTAGGGAACGTGCAGTAAGTTTGCCAGCTCGCATACCTGAAAACAATCGCGGGCGGTGATCAGTACGGCATAGCCGCGCCGCTCGAGTTCCTCGATGATCGGTTTGAAGAATGGCACGTGAGGCGAGTTCTCAAGGTCAATCCAAACCTTCTTTGGACCCTTGGTCCTGTTGTGGTTGTTTCGATTTCCATTCCACCAAGTCATATACCACCTTTACACCCGGGCGACGATCGACTGGCTAGCGCCGAGTGTGCAAAGCAATCGTGTGGGTGCATGAACAGCAGCCGCGGGTTTACTGACTACGACAACCCGAGATTCACCGATCACAGATAAACGAGCGCGCCCTTTTTGCGCACCGATTTCCCAGCCGCTTCCAGCAGCCGCACCACGCGCAGCCCGGCGGCCGCATCGTTGATGGCGACGGGACCGTCGGCGATGCAGTTGATGAAATACGTCAGCTCATGCCGCAAGGCTTCGGCCTGCTCGAGTTGCGGTGCCCACATGTCGCCCGAACGGTAATTCACCAGCAGGTTGTACACACCCTCGTGCGTGTTTACGTCCACTCCCTTGTCGTAGACTTTTACTTTTTCATCCGGGGCAAGATCGTTCCACACCAGCATTTTCTTCTCGCCGCCGATCAACGTCGTTCTCACTTTCACCGGCGAGAGCCAGTTCACGTTCACGTGTGCGATGATGTTGTCCGGGAAATAAATGGTGATGAAGGCGACATCTTCAAGGCCGTTGAGGTGTTTTTCTCCCGTTGCCACCAGGGCCTCGGGCCGGCGGTCAATCAGGTAATCCAAAATCGACAGATCGTGGGGCGCCAGGTCCCAGATTACGTTTACGTCATGCTGGAAAAGTCCCAGGTTGACCCGTGTCGAGTCATAGTAGTAAAGCCTTCCCAGCAGGCCTTCCTGCAAAAGTTGTTTGATCTTCTTAACCGCTCCGGTGAACAGGAACGTATGGTCCACCATGATTTTCAGGTTCTTGCGCTCGGCCAGTTCGATTAACTCCTCCGCCTGCGCGACTTTGCTGGTAAATGGCTTCTCGACGAAAACGTGCTTGCCGCTTTCCAGCGCCGCCTTGGCCAGGTCGAAGTGCGTCCAGACCGGCGTAACGATCGCCACCGCATCAATTTCAGGCGAAGCAATGACCTCGCTCGCGTCAGCCGTGACGTAGATCTGCGGATGATTCTTGTGCACCCGTTGCCGAGCCGCCGAGCTGACGTCGCATACCGCCGTGGTTTCGACCCCTGACATGCTTTGCAAATTTCTGACGATGTTTGGTCCCCAATAGCCGTATCCAACCACCCCGAACTTCACGGTGCCGTTCTGCTTCCTGGGCGGAGCAGGCCGTTGCGCAGGTTGCTCGAGTACCGCCACAGAGCCCTCATTATCTTTCGACATTGAATTCCACTCCTTCCGGGCCATCAGTTGGCCCCTGCAATAAGCGCTTTGGGTGTGCGTAATAGGATCTTGAGATCGAGCCATGGCGACCAGCAGCGTGCGTATTGCAAGTCCAGCCGGACCATGTCGTCGAACGCGATGCGGTTGCGGCCGTTCACCTGCCATAGGCCGGTGATCCCGGGCTTGGCCTCCATCACCCGCCGCCGGTGCCACGGCTGGTATTCATCCACTTCGTAATCGATGGGGGGCCGGGGACCGACCAGCGACATCTCACCTTTCAGCACGTTGATAAGCTGCGGCAGTTCATCCAGGCTGGTGCGGCGCAGCAATGCGCCGACTCTGGTAATGCGGGAATCTCCAGTGAGTTTGTATATGCCTTCGCCGTTGCCTGCGGATGGTTTTTTCTCGGCCGCGCCGGCGATTAACTGCGAGACGTACTTTTTATGCGCGTCGTGGTTGCAGCCCTCGTACATGGAGCGGAATTTGTAAAGCGAGAAGGGAACCCCGTTCTGGCCGATTCGCCGTTGCTTGTAAAACACAGGGCCCTTCGAGTTCAGCTTGATGGTCACGGCCGCTGTTAGAAAAATAGGAC
>JASIKQ010000534.1 GCA_030049565.1 Candidatus Sulfotelmatobacter sp. | reverse complement strand
CGCCGGCTCGGGGGCGTCAGTCGCGTCATTGTGCTGGATAATCTGCGCGAGGGCGTGCTCGCGCCCGACGTCTACGATCCCACGATCAATCCGTTGTACCGCGATTTGCTTCAGCACTATAACATCGTCCCGTTGCCTTGCCGTGTTGCCGATCCCGATCGCAAGGCTTACGTTTCATACTGCACCTCATTCCGCCTGTGCGACGGTGAAAGCCGGCTGCTGCGGTCGGCGGCCCCCGTGGCCTTTGAGAATCGCGCCTTTTGCCAGCGGCTCGTATAGACAACGGCGGGCATTGTCGTAACGGTGCTTTCGCAATCGGCCCTCCCTGGCCCAGAGGTTGATTGTAGTGGTGGTCACGCCATGCTGCACGCTCATCTCCTTCGCGGTAAGCAGACCTTTGGCCCGCAGCCGGTTATAGCGGCACTGCAGATTAAAGGCCTGCCGGATATGAGCAATTTTCTTGAGGTTGAATGGTGCGTTTTGCCAAGTCCTTCGATCTTGTTGGTTCAGAATCTGGGCCAGTTCGCGATCACAGTGTTGATCCAGGAGCTTGTCGATTTCGGCTACGACCTCCGGCTTTGTCTTCCGAATCTTGGCAATGGGCAACGGCTTCGCTACGCTCAGACTTCGAGTAGCGCCGCCGCGGAGGCGTACATGAATCTGGATCTTTTCACCGTTGACCAAAGTCACATCCTCAATGAGCAAGCGGAGGATGCGTTTTCGCTCCCGCGGTTCGACGGATGGATCATTCCAGATTCTTGGAAAGTCGGCCGCCAAGGAGAGCAGTTGCTCGCGGGTCTGGGAGTCGATCAGCCGACGCTGCTTCTGTGTTTGTTGCTCGTACTGTGCTTGCGCCTCGGCCAGGGTACGCAGCTTGTTGTTCCACTCCGCTTCCAGGCTATCAGCGACAAGCCGGTTGGCAGGGTCCACATTCATGTAACGCCGCCGCGCGAGTTCCGCTTCGTACTGGGCGCGCTCCACATGCTTTCGTCGCAACGTGTCCGTCTCTGTAATGCGAGCCTCGACTTCCTGCTGAACTGCCAGAGCAACCTCCAGGGTCAAGGGCTGCATCAACTCCAGCAGCAAGTCACTGACTGCCTGATCAACGACGGTGCCAGGCACGCGCTGGCAGACCTTCTCTGCCCTTCGAATCGAAGCTTCCTGGCACACATAGGTTGGGGCCACCTGATGGTATGCCATGCCGTAATGAATGGTCATCCGCTCTCCGCAAACACCGCAGATGACGCGGCCTTGCAGAAGCGCCGGGCCTTCGCGCGCGGGCCCCGCTTTGCGCGCTCCGCCAAACCCCAACGCATTCTCAGCCAGGCGCTTTTGATTGGCTTCAAATTGCTCGCAGGTGATGTAGCCGACATGGACATTGGGGATCACGAACTGCCATTCCGATCGGGGGACCTTCGTCGTGCTGTGCTTTCCGTCTGGCAGAAGGCGAGTGCGGACACGACCGTAAACGAATGCGCCCGCGTAGCGGGGGTTGTGCAGCACCTGGAGGATTCGAGAGTGTGCCGCCTGCACCCAATGCAACTCCCCCTTATTTACTCCCTTGCGGATCCGGCGGGGAAAACGGATGCCTTGCTCGTGGAATAGCTTTGCCGTCTGCATCGCGGATCCAGTCCGGTCGAAGGTCTCGAAGAGCAGGCGCATCGCGGCTTGCACCTCAGCATCGGGATCGAGCGTCAGGACACCGTCGTCCCTATACACCAGACCCACCGGCGGCCGCATCTCCAACTCGCCCCGGCGAGCTTTATTGATCATTCCACCTCTCATCCGCGCCTTCAGGAAATGAAGTTCGGCTTCCGATAAAGTTCCCTTCAGGCCCAAGAGGAGCCTGTCATTAAAGTTCGCTGGGTCGTAAATTCCGTCCTCATCGAGAATGAGTGCGCCCACCAAGGAACACAACTCGATCAGGCGATGCCAATCGGCCGAGTTCCGGGCCAAACGCGAGACCTCCAGCCCCATCACCAGGCCCGCCTTGCCGAGAGCGACCTCGCTGACCAGTTTCTGAAATCCGTCTCGGCCACCCGATTGGGAGCCCGACTTACCGAGATCACAGTCGAGGACATGGATCCGTTCGAGCGGCCAACCCAGTGCCACGGCGCGATCACGTAAAGCGTACTGGCGTTGTGTGCTCTCCGTGTTTTCCAGAACCTGCCGCGGAGTGGACTGCCGAATATAAAGGTAGGCATCGTGTTTAAGATGCTGCTCCGTAACTTTCAGTTCAGGCATGCCGGAAGAACCTCCTGTCGAGTGAGAATCAGGTCTGCTACCAGGCGGACGAGTTCGGTTCCAAAAGAGTCGAGACCTGGCACTGCGACCCCAGATGGAAATTGCGATTCCGGTGGACGTGGGGGCACGATCGCGGGCCTGATCTGTGCCCAGGCTGCGAAGCCACAGCGCACGAAAACGCGCCGGCCCGCCAGGTCTTCGCTGTCCAAGTGGACTGCACGCTGGCGGAGTCCTTCGTACGCTTCGACGGCACCCTCGGAGATGGACACGCTTATACGAGATTCCGCGGTTTTTTTTTGCCCGACAGCGCCCGCTCGAGACTTCGGCGGTGAACCGCAATCCCAAACTTCTCCTGAACGGCGTGAACGCAGGTGAGGGTCGTCAAGCCGGGTTCGCCAGCGCGCAGGGTCCGCACATACTCGATGACCTCGGGAGAAAGCTTGTGCCCTTCCTTGGGCCCGCGCTGCTTGGGAAGCAAGCCACTCAGGCCCGCCTGTTGGAAGGCAGCCTGGGCCTGATACACCGTGGGGCGTGAAACGCCAAACCGGGAAGCCACATCGACAATCGAGACTCCCTCCACGCGGTGTCGACGCAGCATCTCGTAGCGGACCTGGAGCAGATCCTTGGAATCGAAGAATGGATTTTCTTGGAACAGAGCGTCGGAAACCGCATCGGGTCGAGGGTTGAGGGTGCCAGTTCGTTTCAACTCCAGCGTTTTCTGATCGGGCTTTTTCAGTCTGGCCATCCAATCGCTCGGTGAAAAGAGTGTAAGTATTATTATGCCTCATAATACAGGGGTCTGTCAAGCAAAAAGAGATGCCGACTTTCGTCTGGAACAAAGGAGCTATTTCCGAGCACACAACTAGACATACCATCCCCAGTCTAGCGACAAGCGCCGCCCTCTTTGGTGCTTCTCTGTCCGGCAAATTTCTTCTAACATATGCGGCAATATTATACTTACACACCGGCGGCTCCGTTTCCGGCCACCTGGTGCTTTTCGAAGAGGCGTCGCAGTTCCAGCAGATCGTCGACCCGAAATGCAGATCGACCTGCGGAGATGCGATCGAAGGCGTCTCTCTCAACAACGTCTGTCACGTTGGTCATTAAGGATTTAAGCCTGCCGCTGGCGTCGTAATAGAAGACCCGGTCCTCGCCCCAAGTGAGCTTCCGCGTCACGAGCTCGTACTCCGCACCGAAGAGGGGATGGAAAGGATGGATGATCCGAAATCGACCTACGCCGATACCAGGACAACATGCATTCGATGACTCACGCCAAGGCTAAAGCGGAGGTGGGCGTTCAAGTCGTACAGCGCTGGATTGTGGCGGCCTTACGCAAACGCAAGTTCTTCTCCCTGGCGGAAGTGAACCAGGCGATTGCCGAGTTACTGGTGCGGCTGAATGAGCGGCCGTTTCGCAAATGCCCCGGCAACCGTGCCACCCTGTTCGCTCAACTGGACCGGCCGGCACTGA
>JASIKQ010000533.1 GCA_030049565.1 Candidatus Sulfotelmatobacter sp. | reverse complement strand
AGCATCGGTTCCTTCATCCATCGGCCCCCAGAATTGCGGGGTGTCGATGGTTGCAATGGCGTTGACCTCCCAGCCTTCCAGCGCCTGTCCGTAGCCCGTGTGGCTGGGAAGGGCATAAGTCAGCGAGACCGTGAGCCGTTGACGGACGTCGAAATCGCTGTTCGCGTACTCGGCGGCAGGATTGTACGCGTTCTGCGGCAGGCCGGAACCGTAACCGAAATCCCAATTCGCTCCCACGTCATCAAGCGCGTGGGAATACGTGTAGCCGGCGACCATGCTTAACCCGTGGTAGTTGCGTGCATTCAACGTGACCTGCAGCCCGTTATAGTTCGAGCGGTAAACGTTACCCATCTGAAAGATGTTGGCGAGGTATGGGAACCTTCCGTAATAAGGATCGTTGAGTTGCTCGAGGTTAGCGGAATCATCCTGACAGGCGGGATTCGTAAGGGTTGGATAAGTTCCTCCTGCAGCTAATGCAGCTTGAGTACAGGCCACAATGCCTGCCGCCGGCCATCCTGATCCCACAGGCGGTTGATTGATATCACGAATGCCCGTCAGATTGGAGCCGTGATTGCCTACGTATGCAAGTTCCAGCGAGAGGTTTGGCGTGAACGCGTGCTGCAGATTCACAGTCCAATTCCCGATATAAGGCGTAGTGAGATCCCGGTCAACAGTCATAATCGGACACGGGCTGGCAAAACAATTCACGGTACTGCTGCCGTAGAGCGGACCATTCGAAGGATCCCACGTCGTGCCGGTCAAGAAGTTCTTCACTGTAACGTTTCCGGTTGTAATTGTGCCGCCGGAGGTATGGCCAGCAGCGTCAATCGGCGCGCCCGTAGGAACGCTGCCCGGCCCGAATGCGTTGTTGAAAGCGATGAACGATTGCCAGTTCACCGTTTCGTACATCAATCCGCCGCCGGCACGAAGGACGGTACGGCCAGTTCCGAAAACATCCCAGGCGAAGCCAAAACGCGGACCGAAGTTGGTGTGATCGGGGTTGTACAAGCTGCCGATCTGATGCCCGACCTGCACCATACCGAGAGTCGGATCGAAGTTTCCAAGCAAATCGTTTGCTTCCTGAACGACTGAACTGTATTCATAACGCAAGCCGTAGTTGAGGGTCAGATTTCTCGTAAGCCGCCAGTCGTCCTGAAAAAATCCCGCATACGCCCAGTTGTGGAGGTGCAAAGTAGGATTGCCGACCTCGACTGTCGACTTGAATGGATAACCAGCGAAAAAATCCTCGAGTGGCGTAGAAGTTCCGGTCAGCACGCCTCCCAGAAAGTTGATACTCCCTCGAGCATTGCCGTACGCGGCATTGTTTACGCCGTTATGATGAAGTTCAAAGCCGAATTCCAAAGCATGGTTGCCCTTGGTGTACGAAACATGCTCAACAAATTGCGTGATCGCATCGGGGCCCTGAAATTTCGGCCATTTGAATCCGCCCAGTGTCGTGAAGTAACCGCCGAAGCCAATGCGCGGCAGACCGCCCGTATATGGTCCGGCGACGCCCGTATCCAGACCGTATGCCGAAGCTGGCGTATTGAGATCAGCTGGCAGGGTAGGTTGATACAACCGGTTGTAGCCAAAACGTGCTTCATTCACCCAAAGCGCGTTCGGAGTCCAAACCCAATTTCCGCCAACAACCTGAGCACGGGTATGAATGTCTGAAAGCCATTGCGGCTGCAACTCGGGAAAATCTTCGACTGTGCCTGAGTTGTTGCCAAAGAAATACATTCCGCTGACGCTGTGCTGTTGATTCAGCCGGTAGTCCACCTTCCCGATCGCGTTGTCGACGTGCACGACATTGTTAAATCCGTTTGCAATACTGATGTTTGTGGTGTCGTTCGTGGGAAATCCCTTGCCGTTGCAGGAGACTGTGCCCGATGACGAAACCGTACAGCCCGAAATCGTCTGGCTGGCTGAACTAATCTTTACCGAGCCAAGTTCTAAATCGGAGATCACGTCCGGAATACTGTCGGCGCAGTCGCCGGCAAAGCCAAACGCGCAAGTGCCGTTGGACGTTCCATGCACCATGAATGGGCTGGTCACGCCGCCGTAAGAGTTGCCCACGTTGTATCGCTGCCCTTCATACGCTCCAAAGAAAAACACTTTGTCCTTTATGATCGGACCTCCCAGGCTGCCGCCGAATTGCTCCAACGTGCGCGACAATTTCGCGGCTGGGTAATCATTGAAATAGTTGCGGGCGTCCGTTACGCCATCGCGTCCAAAACCAAATGCGGTGCCGTGCAGCGTATTGGTTCCCGATTTCAATCCGACATTGACCACGGCGCCCGGTTTCCAGCCGTATTCTGCCGGAGGATTTTGCTGAACGTTCAACTCCTGGATCGAATCGATCGGTAGAATCGTAGCCGAATCACCCGCGATTCCGGCTCCATTGATGATGGCTTGTCCTGAATACGGCTCGCTGTTGAAAAGCCCCTCGACGAAGTAAGCGTTGTCTTCTGCACGCAGACCATCCGTGCTGGTGGTCGAAAAACCACCGCCCGGATAGCGCACTACCCCGGGTCGAAGTTGCAACAGGTTTTCGTAGTTGCGGCCGTTGAGAGGAAGGTCGTTGATCTCCTGATTGCTGAGGGTTCCACCCAGCGTAGCCGAGGTGGTGTTGACCAGGGGAACGTCTCCGCTGACGGTTACGATCTCGGAGACATTGCCGGGTTGCAAGGAGAAATCGACTCGAACGTCAGTGGCGACTTCGACCTTGACGGCTGGGCGTTCGACGGCTTTGAAGCCCTTGGCTTCGGCGTGAATTTTGTAAGTTCCGGGAATCAGGTCGGGTGCAACGTAGGCGCCGGCGCTGTCTGTGGTGAGAGTGCGCGAGGTGCCACGCTGGGTGTCGGTGACGACGACGGTGGCGCCGGCAACGGCGGCGCCACTCTGATCGGTGACCGTGCCAAGAATGCGTCCCGCCGTGGACTGAGCGAGCGCAGGCACATTCAACAAAGCCACGGACAGAAAAAGGAAGACAGCTAGTCGGTTGGTTGAAGTTGCAGGAGCAGCGGACATTGCTGCGCTTCGAAATGCCATCAGAATCCCCTCCGTTGCCGACTGGTCTGACAGCCATACCATCGCTTCCGAAGGGAAGTCAAGAAAATTCGCTCCGTTCACCAGCGTTTCTGCCGAGCCAGAAGAACACAAATGCAAATGGAGACGGCATTTAACAGAGGACCGCTGGGAGCTCCCGGGCTTTTCGCTTGCGTCTGGGTGAGGGGAATGATAGCGTCTAACAGCTGTCATACCACCGTACCGCGTTCCAATTATGTATCTGCCCTTTGCTGAAACACTGAATCCGCCTGCACTGCCTCTGGACCTGCGGTATAGTAGCCAGACCGCCAGTTCCCCCAAGCTGAATCGTGCGGGAGGGGTTCCAGTGTACAAAGTTGTCCGCACTTCGCGCCTGTATGAACAAATCGTTCAGCAAATCGAAGATTCTGTTCTCAAGGGCACGTTAAAACCGGGCGATCAGCTGCCCGCAGAGCGCGAACTGGCGCAGCAACTCGGCGTCAGCCGCACGGCGGTCCGGGAAGCGGTGAAAGCTCTCCGCGAAAAAGGTTTAGTCGAGGCCTACTCCGGTCGCGGCACTTTTATCACCGACGGCACCTCGCACGCGGCCCGTCAATCGTTCGACTTGATGGTGAAAATCGGGCAACAGGAAAGTTCCACCCATCTGGCGGATCTGCGTTTGCTTCTGGAACCGGGAATTGCGGCGATGGCTGCCGAGAGCGCTCAAGAGGAAGATCTTGCTGCGCTCCGCGATGCAGTTGCGGTGATGGATCGCTCGCTGAAAGATCCCGCGGCCTACATTGAAGCCGATCTCGATTTCCATCTAGCTTTGGCGGAGGCGGTCGGGAATCCGCTCATTCTTTCTTTGATCGACTCCATCGTGGGATTGTTGCGCGAACAACGTATAAAGATTTTCAACGTGGAAGGCGGCCCGCAGCGCGGCCAGGTGTTTCACAAACGCATCCTCGAAGCCATGGAGCAGCGCAATCCGGCTAGAGCACGCAGTGCAATGAGCGAACATCTAGAGCAAGTACGCCAGGATTCACAGGTTTCCGAAAGACGCAAGAGACCGAGCAAATCCAAGCCGGCGGCTTCAAAAGCTATTTCATAATTGTTTGCAGCGATCGATCCGAAGATCGATTACCGATTACTGAGACGGTGTTTCGGAGGTCACGGGCGAATGGCGAAAGTGGGATTTATCGGCCTCGGAGTGATGGGCGGCAACATGGTGGACCGCCTGCTCAGCAAAGGCCACAGCGTGACCGGCTACAACCGCACTCGCTCGAAAGCGCAATGGCTGATTGAGAATGGAATGCAGTGGGCCGACTCGCCGCGCGCCGTTGCCGCCGCTTCCGATTTTACTTTTGCGATGGTGACCAATGGGGCCGCGATCTCTGCGATTACGGAAGGTCCCGAGGGAATGCTGGCCGGCCTGACCGCGGGCAAGGTGTTCCTCGATATGAGCACGGTCAGCCCGAACGTAAGCCGCGCGACAGCCGCGAAAGTGCGGGCGACTGGCGCCGATATGGTGGACTCGCCGGTTTCCGGCAGTGTCATCACCTTGCAGCAGGGACAGCTCTCGGTCATGGTCGGCGGGAGGCGCGAGACATTCGAAAAAGTAAAGCCGCTGCTCCTCGACATCGGTCCGAAGGTTACGCACGACGGCGACAATGGCCTTGCACTGTCAATGAAGATTGCCGTGAACCTGAGCCTGGCCGTGCAAATGCTGGCATTTTCCGAAGGCGTGTTGCTCGCGGAAAAAAGCGGCATCCCGCGCGAGATTGCCGTCGATGTGCTCACTCACAGCGCAATCGCGTCGCCGATGATCCAATACCGCGGACCCTTCGTTCTGCAACAGCCAGAAGAAGCCTGGTTCGATGTAAACATGATGCAGAAAGATATGGTACTGGCAATGGAGTTGGGCCGCCAGTTGGATGTACCGTTGCCGACTACTGCGGCGAGCAACGAGTTGCTGACCGCGGCCCGCGGAATGGGATGGACGAAATACGATTTCGCCTGCATGTTCGATGTGCTGGCGGCAATGTCGGGCGTATCGACTCCGGTCACAGTGGGTGGGCCGAAGCGATGACGAGATGAAGAAGAAATGAATCCTGTGACATCCAATCCGGAAGCTGCACGCGGGTCTGCCGCTGAAAAAACTGTGACTGAAAGAGACAAGTGGCTCCGCACTTATCGGCAGATGGTAAGCATTCGTTTATTTGAAGAGCAGGTGAA
>JASIKQ010000532.1 GCA_030049565.1 Candidatus Sulfotelmatobacter sp. | reverse complement strand
GAAAAAGCCAACCGGCGCTTTGATGCAACAGCGCTAGCCGCCATCAGCCGCATCTTCGCGCGCGAAGCCGTGCTCAAAGTCGCGGAAGATGGCTTGCGCTGGGTCGTCGGAGCCGGCGGCGTCAGCGACGCCGAGATCCCAGCTTTTGAAGCGAGCCTGGGACTGCCTGCCATTCACCGTGCACAGGCAGGCCTGATTTCGGACATGGATCACATAGCAGACGTACTGTACGGCCGCGTAGTCAAGCACACCGAACTGGCTGCGTAGGGATAGAAAACGGAGACGTTAGAACCACATGCCTTTCTACTTATTTATTGCAGGAGCACCGCCATGGAAGACACTTCCTATCGAGCCATTGCGATTGTAGGGGTGGGGGCCATCCTGCCCGATGCCCCGAATGTTCCCGCGTTCTGGGAGAACATCAAGAACGGTCGATACAGCATCAGCGAAGTCAAGCCGGACCGTTGGGACCCAGCTCTTTATTACGATTCCGATCCAAGCGCGCCCGACAAGACCTATTCCAAGATCGGCGGCTGGGTGCGTGACTACCCGTGGGACCCGATGAAGTGGCGCTTGCCGATCCCGCCCCGGGTGGTCGATGCTATGGACGCGTCACAAAAATGGGCTATCGCCTGTACTCGGGAAGCGTTAGAAGACTACGGATACCCCAAGCGCCCGCTGGACGCCGATCGCACAGCCGTGATCCTGGGCAATGCCATGGGCGGGGAAAGACACTATTTCACCGTCATGCGGGTGTACTTTCCGGAATATGCTCACGAACTGTCGGAGAGCACCAGTTTCGCCGCACTGCCGGAATCGGCGCGACGCACCATTACGAGCGAACTGCACGACCGCATGGGAAAACATCTGCCTCCAATTACTGAAGACAGCATGCCGGGCGAGCTGGCTAATTGCATTGCCGGCCGGATTGCCAACATCTTCAACTTTCACGGTCCCAACTATGTTTGTGACGCGGCGTGCGCATCGGCGATGGCGGCAATCAGTTCGGCGGCGGAAGGATTGATCCAGAGGCAATATGACGTGGTGGTCACCGGCGGCATTGACCGCAACATGGGCGCCTCAACCTTCGTCAAGTTCTGCAAAATCGGAGCGCTTTCCGCCACCGGCACGCGTCCCTACGCCGAAGGGGCCGATGGCTTCGTGATGGGCGAGGGCGCGGCAATTTTCCTGCTCAAACGCCTGGCCGATGCTGAGCGCGATGGCGACAAGATTTATGCCCTGCTGCGCGGCATGGGAGGATCGAGCGACGGCAAGGGAAAAGGCATCACCGCGCCTAACCCAATTGGCCAGAAATTCGCCATCGAGCGCGCCTGGCAAAACGCGGGATTATCACCGGCAACTGCCACGCTCATTGAAGGCCACGGTACGTCGACCCGCGTGGGCGATGTGGTCGAAGTACAGAGCATGGCGGATGTGCTCAATGGTTTTCATCTTCCCCCCAACTCCGTGGCGCTCGGTTCGGTCAAGTCCAATTTCGGACATCTCAAAGGCGCGGCCGGCGCCGCCGGGTTGTTGAAAACTGCGCTGGCGCTTCGCGACAAGCTTCTGCCGCCCAGCGTGCATTGCGAACACCCCAACCCGGATATCGACTTCGCCCACTCCCCCCTGTATGTGAATACCGAACTGCGGCCGTGGAATGTTCCCGCAGACGGGGTGCGCTGCGCGGGTCTAAGCGCCTTTGGCTTTGGGGGCACCAACTTCCATGCGGTGCTCGAAGAATACATTCCCCACAGGCTGAACGGAAACGGCAAGCGGACGGTGGTGGTTAGTGAGCTACCACCAACAGCGAAAGAGTCAGTTATGAATGCGAAAGAGGTTTCCCGTACTCCTGCATCTTCTTTTTATAAGGCGCCCTTACGCGGCGCGCTGGTAATCGGGGCTGCGTCAGAAGGCGCGCTGATCGAGCGTTTGCGCGCGGTAGAAAGAGACGCGAGAGCGGGCCACGCTGCCGGGCCAGCCGCCCCGTCTGAAGCGGATCTGCGCGCTCCCCAGCGCCTGGTCATCGACTACGCCAGCGGTACAGAACTGGCAGATAAAGCCGGCAATGCACTCAAAGCTCTGGCTGCCAATCAGCCTGCGGTGTGGAAAGCCCTGCGGGCACAGGGCATCTTCCGCGGTCAAGGTCCGGCTCTCAAGGTCGCGTTCTTGTATACCGGCCAAGGCTCGCAGTACGTGAACATGCTCAAACCTCTCCGAGCAGCGGAGCCGATTGTGGCCGAGACTTTCGCCGAGGCCGATCGTGTGATGACGCCCTTGCTCGGCAAGCCACTCAGCGAGTTCATCTTTGTTGACCACGCCGACGCTGATGCATTTGCCAAGGCCGAAGAAGATCTGCGACAAACCGAGATCACACAGCCAGCCGTGCTCGCAACTGACCTCGCGCTGACCCGGCTCCTGGCCGCTTATGGCATCGAGCCCGACTTTACCATGGGGCACAGTCTGGGCGAATACGGAGCACTAGTGGCCGCCGGCGGCCTTCCCTTTGTCGATTCGCTGGAAGCCGTGAGCGCTCGCGGTCGCGGCATGACGCAGGTGTCAATGGAGGATAACGGCCGCATGGCGGCGGTGTTCGCTCCTCTGGAAGAAGTCGAAAAAATCCTGAAGACGATCAAAGGCTACGTCGTGATCGCCAATGTCAACAGCAACCGTCAGGCGGTCGTCGGCGGTGCGAGCAAAGCCGTCGAACAGGCCATGGAAGCTTTCCAAAAAGCCGGCTATGAGGTAGCTGCGTTGACCGTCAGCCACGCATTTCACACATCCATCGTAGCGGGAGCCAGCAAGCCGCTCCGCCAATTCCTGGAGCGGCTGCATCTTCAATCTCCACGTCTGCCTATCGTTGCCAATACCAACGGAGAGTTCTATCCCACCGGTCCTGACGCCGTACCCAAGATGCTGGATATTCTCACGCAACAGGTCGCTTCTCCAGTGCAATTTGTTAAAGGCCTGCGCACACTGTACGAAGCCGGCGCTCACGTGTTTGTTGAAGTCGGGCCAAAGAAGGCGCTGCAGGGATTTGCCGAGGACGTGCTCGGCGGCAATGCGGATGTGGTCTCGTTGTTTACCAATCATCCCAAAGTCGGAGACATCGCCGCATTCAACCAGGCGTTGTGCGGCCTATATGCAGCCGGACTCGGCCGCGGAGTCGCGGAAGCGTTGCGCGAACGGACAGTTACTGCGGCTTCCTCACCTGCTGAAACCTCTAGGACGATCCCTGTGGCAGCAGCTGCGGCGGTCGCTTCCACAGCGGTCGTGCCATCGAACGGTAATCGCTACAACGAACTCGGTCGTTTTTTGGCCGATGTTCTCGATCGCGGCTACGAGATCTACCACGGGCAGCGTGGCAGCTCGACTAACGTCCCGGTTGTCATCACCGGAGCGGCTTTGGGTTTGCCTGGAACCGAGCACATTTTCGATGATGGCAATATCGGCCGTATTCTGCGGGGCGATCAGTTTATCGATGCCATTCCTGAGCGCTTTCGACGCGCCATACTCGACAAACACATCACCCGCCTGGTGAAGAGTGAGGAGGGTGAGCCCCGGTTTGAAACCATCACCGACGTTGCGGATGTAATCAAGCTGGCGGGCCGCGGAGGCGCTTTCAATCTGCAAGACGAATTCGGAATTCCCGCCGAGCGCGTGGGCGCCCTCGACCGCAGCACCCAACTCGCGATTGCCGCTGGGATCGATGCCTTGCGTGACGCCGGCATCCCTCTGGTGATGCGCTATAAAACCACCAGCAAGGGTACGCAATTACCGGAGCGTTGGGGATTGCCAGACGCTTTGCGCGACGATACCGGCGTGATTTTTGCGTCCGCTTTCCCCGGTTTGGATTCCATCGCCGATGAGATGGCTCGATATCATACCGACCACGAACGCCGCGAACTGCTGGCCATGCTCGAAAGCCTGCTCACTGAGCTTATAAAGACCAATGGTCAATCGAGGCTGACGCCTGAGATAAACCGGCGCATCGACGAGTTGCGCCGCGCCATCGAGGAAGAGCCGTACGTCTTCAATCGGCGCTTCCTGCTCCGGGTTTTGTCCATGGGGCATTCCCAATTCGCGGAATTTATCGGCGCGCGCGGTCCCAACACACAAATAAACGCTGCCTGCGCCAGCACCGCGCAAGCGGTATCGCTGGCGGAGGATTGGATCCACACCGGCCGGTGCAGCCGAGTGATCGTCATCTCGGCCGACGACGTCACCTCCGACCATCTGATCGATTGGATGGGAGCTGGCTTCCTGGCGACTGGAGCGGCAGCCACCGACGAAATAGTCGCAGATGCCGCCATTCCCTTCGACCGGCGGCGGCACGGAATGATTATCGGCATGGGCGCCGCGGCTCTGGTGGTCGAGAGTGCCGCCGCCGCACGGGAACGAGGGATCCAGCCTATTTGCGAAGTATTGTCCACGGTGACAGGCAACAGCGCTTTTCACGGCACTCGTCTCGATGTCCAACATATCGGGCAGGTGATGGAGGCGCTCGTAGCCAAAGCCGAAGCGGGAAACGGCATTTCGCGAGAGCAAATGGCGCCCCGTACGGTTTTCGTCTCTCATGAAACCTATACACCGGCGCGCGGCGGTAGTGCCTCCGCCGAAATCCACGCGCTTCGTAGCGTCTTTGGCAACGTCGCGGATCGTGTCGTGATCGCCAACACCAAGGGTTTCACCGGGCACGCGATGGCGACGGGCATCGAAGATGTTGTCGCGGTCAAAGCCCTCGAAACCGGCTGCGTACCTCCGGTCGCCAACTTCAAGGAAGTTGATCCCGAGCTGGGTCCGCTGAACCTGTCAAGAGGCGGCTCCTATCCGGTCGAATACGCCATCCACCTGGGAGCAGGTTTTGGTTCGCAGATCAGCATGATGCTGTTGCACTGGATAAAGACGAAAGACGGCCTCCGTCCTGCGCCGAATGCTTTGGGCTATGCCTACCGTATTGCCGATACCACGGCTTGGCGTGCCTGGCTAAGTGGAATCGCCGGCCGTCCAGTTTCAGATTTGGAGGTAATCCACCGCACGCTGCGGGTTCCGGATCGCGGATTGGCAGCGCAGATCGCGACAGCCACGAACGAGATTCGAGCAGACTCTTTGTCACTCCCTAAGCCCGAACAAGTGACGCCCACTCCAGTGGCTGATACTGGAACGGCACCGCTGAGCGCAGTCACTGAAGCAATACAGAATGTAGCAGCACAGGATGAACCGGTGCCTCACGTTCAACAAGCCAGTAGTGCCCTTTACGTACCAGCAAAACCGGGAGCGAAGGGCGACCTAGTGGAAGAAAGAATACCGAAGGAAGAACCCAAACTCAGAACGGAGGCCAGTGCGGAAATAGCTCAGAAGAAGGTAACTGATACGGCATGCCCGCAAGTCGTCGCTCGCGAGGGGGTCAAGGAACGCATTCTCGCACTGGTAGTCGAGAAGACCGGCTATCCGAAAGACATGCTCGACTTGGATCTCGACCTCGAAGCAGATCTCGGTGTGGATACCGTGAAACAGGCAGAAATGTTCGCGGCCATCCGCGAGATCTACAACATTCCGCGTGATGAGAACCGCAAGCTCCGTGATTATCCCACACTGGCGCACGTGATCCGGTTCGTGTACGAGAAGCGGCCAGATTTGGCTGGCACGTCTCCCGCCTCAACAGCGCCGGCGGTGAAGGAAGAAATCGAACTTCCGACACCGGTACCCGCGGTCATTCCTCCGGCACAGAGTGCTGGAGACTCCGTGAAGGATCGTGTCCTGGCACTGGTAGTCGAGAAGACCGGCTATCCGAAAGACATGCTCGACTTGGATCTCGACCTCGAAGCAGATCTCGGCGTGGATACCGTGAAACAGGCAGAAATGTTCGCGGCCATCCGCGAGATCTACAACATTCCGCGCGATGAAAACCGCAAGCTCCGTGATTATCCCACACTGGCGCACGTGATCCGGTTCGTGAACGAGAACCGCCCTGATCTGGCTGGAGTGCCGGCGGTTCAACCCTCACCAACGATCGGCGAGTCAACGATCGGCGAGTCAACGATCAGCCAGCCGATTGTCCCCACGCCTGTCACAGTGACTGCGCAGCCAGCCACGGATGATTCGATCAAGGAGAAAGTTCTTGAGATCGTGGCTGAGAAGTCGGGCTATCCAAAAGATATGTTGGATTTGGATCTCGATCTCGAAGCGGATCTCGGCATCGACACCGTCAAACAAGCGGAGATGTTCGCGGCCGTCCGCGCGGCATACAACATTCCGCGCGATGAGAATCTCAAGCTGCGCGACTTCCCGACCTTGGCCCACGTGATCAAGTTCGCTCACGATCGGCAGCTGGGCTCGCCTAAAGCGCCCGCGGCAAACTCTTCAGCCGCACATTCTTCTGCTGTCCAAGAAAAAAAAGAAGCATCGCAGAAAATGCCGGAGGCGTCTGCATCTTCGGCTTCGAAGCAGGTTGCCGCGCGTCCGACGCCCACCAGTTTCGACGCCGCGAATCGTATTCCACGCCGCGTACCTGTCCCCAACTTGCGCCCCCCGCTTACTCTTTGCAAGCCGACCGGTGTGACGCTCAGGGCCAGTCGCCGAGTGGTTGTTGTGCCGCACAAATCTGGCGTTGGAGAAGCGCTCGCGCAGCGGTTGCAAACGATGGGCGTAGAAGTTCTCCGCCTCATTCCCGATAAGAACGAGTCGCTTGATGCGGAAACATTGGCCAACCAACTGAAGATCTGGCTGGCAGGAGGCGCGGTGCACGGAGTGTACTGGCTGCCTGCGCTCGACGACGAAGGCGACCTCGCTAATATGGATCTTGCCAGCTGGCACCAAGCTTTGCAGGTGCGTGTGAAATCACTCTATGCCACCATGCGCATTTTGTATGAGCAGATTGCTGCGCCAGGAACGTTTCTCGTGACCGCGACGCGGCTGGGTGGAGCACATGGCTACGATGAGGCCGGCGCGATCGCGCCGCTGGGGGGCGCGGTTGTAGGTTTCACCAAAACTTATAAGCGAGAGCGCATGGACGCTCTGGTAAAGGCAGTCGACTTTGAAGGCCAACGAAATCCTTCAGAGATCGCCGACTTCCTGATTGAAGAAACCCTGCGCGATCCCGGGGCAATCGAGATCGGATATAAGCAAGAACTGCGCTGGACGGTTGGGCTGCAGGATCAGCCTGCAGCCGACGGCAAGCCCGGATTGACGCTGAACCGAAATACGGTTTTCGTCGTTACGGGTGCGGCCGGTAGTATCGTGGCTGCCATCACTTGCGATTTGGCCGCTGCCTCCGCCGGCACGTTCTACTTGCTCGATCTGGTGCCCGAGCCGGTTCCGAACAACCCCGATCTCAAGCGCTTCGCGACCGACAAAGAGGGCCTCAAGCGTGATCTGTTTGCGCGCATACAGGCTCGCGGCGAGCGCGCGACGCCAGCCCTGGTTGAAAAAGAGCTGGCAGCTTTGGAGCGGGCGCAGGCAGCACAAAACGCCATCGACGCTGTGCGAGCCGCAGGCGGTACCGCGCATTACTTCAGCGTCAACCTCACAGATGCAGGCGCCGTAGCCAAAGTCATCCAGCAGGTGCGCGAGCGCAGCGGGCGGATCGACGTGCTCCTGCACGCCGCTGGCATCGAGCGCAGCCATTTTCTGCCGGACAAGGATGCGCGCGAATTCGATCTGATCTTCGACGTCAAGTGCGACGGCTGGTTCAATCTTCTGCATGCCATCGGCGACATGCCCCTCGGGGCAACGGTGGCGTTCAGTTCGATTGCCGGGCGCTTCGGCAACGCCGGACAAACCGATTACAGCTCGGCTAACGACCTGTTGTGCAAAATCACCTCCAGCTTCCGCACGACCCGTCCGACTACACGCGGCATCGTCGTCGACTGGACGGCATGGGGCGGGATCGGCATGGCCACTCGCG
>JASIKQ010000531.1 GCA_030049565.1 Candidatus Sulfotelmatobacter sp. | reverse complement strand
TTGTTATCCATAGATCCCCTGCCTAAACTGCCCACCAGGCCAGCGCCTGGCCAAGCCATTGAGTCACAAACAAGAAATAATTGGTCACTTTTCGCGTGGCTTTACCGTTCGCCTCGGCGGTATAGCTGTTGTTGAAATTGTCACGGTCGATCTGAACGAGATGGTCAGGATCGATTTCGGCGGAGACGATTTTGGCTTTCTTCTCGTAGGCGAATCTCGTCCAGCGGTTCTGGCCGTCCCAGTGCTCGCGAAGCTTGCTGTCATCGCTGAACTTGATCTCAACATCGACCGGCATGACGAAATCGCCCTTGCGTTGCAGCCAGACGCAGGAGCGATAGACCGTGTTCTTGTCCTCTTTGCCGAAGCTGCTTTTCTTTTGCTCATACCAGTTCACCGGAGTTGATTCGATGCGCAGAACTTTGTAGTCCATGACCTCGGTGCCGTAGATAGCCTGGTTGAAGTACCGGCGCAAGTTTTGGCCGGAAACTTCTTCAATCGTCTTCAGGAAATCTTCTTTCGTGGGATGGGTGAAGCGATAGCGCATGAAATACACGTGCATCGCCTTCTGCATGGTGTCTTCGCCGATGATGTGCTCGAGCGTGAGCAGCACGCTGGCGGTCTTGCCGTAGGTAACGCCGGCGTAGGAATTGGAGTTGTAGTAGTCGTAAGCGTTCTTGGCTATGGCATCGAGATCGGGCACGCCGATGTATTCCATCCGTTGAAGTTCGCCGTCGCCGGCAGTTGCGCCCGCTAAGTTCAGGACGGAAGTGTCGCGGCCAAGAATCGAAGCCAGGACTTTCACTTCGGTATAGCTGTTGATGCCCTCATCCATCCAGGCGTCTTCGAACTCGTTGGTCGCGACCATGCCATACCAGTACTGGTGGCCGAACTCGTGCTCGACTACAAGCTCCGGAAAGTGTAGTCCTTCCGGCATAAACCAACTGGTCTCGCCGGTAATGAACGTCGGATATTCCATGCCGCCCGCTGCCGAATCCGGCTCGGGGTCGACCAGCGTGATGGTCTTGTAGGGATACGGCCCGTACCAGTTTTCAAAGTGCTGGAGGGTTTCGCGCAGGATTTTCTCGTGACGCTCGACCTGGCTCCAGTGCGCAGGCTGCATCAGAATTTGCATTCGCACCGGACCCATCTGGCCCGGAAAAATGCCGTCATCTTTGACTTTGTAGCGCGGGCTGGCGGTCCAGGCGAAATCGTGAATGTCATCGCCGTGGTAGGTGACAGTTTTAGTGCCGTCGGGATTGTTTACGTCGCTGACTTTCACTCCGCTCGCGCCGACAATTTCGTTCTGCGGCAGGGTGAGCTTGACGTCGAAGACTCCAAAGTCAGCGAAGAATTCTGTGGTGTTGTGGTACTGGTGGCAGTTCCACGCTCCGTGCCACCACACGCCAACTTTGGGGAACCACTGGCCACCAAGCACGAAATCGCGTTTCCATCCGGAGCGCGCCTGGGTTTCGGGAAATTTGGTCTGAAAGGTCATCTTGAATTGCACATATTCGCCTGGCGCAATCGGCTGGTTGACCGGCAGGTCGATTACAGTCTTGTCATCTTTATTGCCATCGTCGGGAGCGATGTAGTGCAGCTTGGAAGTGAGATCGCCCTGGCCAAGGACTTCGATCTTTTTGATCTCTTCCGAACCGTAGTCCTTGTCTTCCCACTTGGCATAGCTCTGATCGCGGCTGCCCATCAGCTTGGCTTCGGTCACCCACGTGGCTTTTGGCTGAAACGCGTTCTGATAAAGATGGAATGGAAAATGATCCAGTGCCTGGCCGGTAAGGTTGTGATAGGTCAAAACTTCAGTGGCATCGACGACGTGCGTTTTAGCGTCATAGTGGGCGTCGATTTCGTAATGCACAATGCGCTCGGACATGGGCTGGTCGGAGTTGATGCCCAGTCTCGTATCCGGAATGGAGAGCGTGCCGGAGGGGCCTGCTGCCGGAGTTGAGGCGACCTTTGCCGGCGCGGACTTTGTCGGTTCGGCCAGGGCAGGCGCGGCTTCGGCCGCATGCTGGTGCACTGCCAGAGTGATGGCGAGTACAGAAAGAACGGGTAAGAGCAGGATGATCCAGCGGATTCTCATGACAAAACCTCAATGTTAACCGCGGATGAAATCATACGCCAGACAAACGTACATCGTCATGCCCGCGAACTGAGGTACGACGCCACTCTGCCAAATGTTCCCAGGATTGTTGACGCGATGGGATAGTCCGGAGCGTGAATCCCATCGGAGCGTGGCAAACGCTATACAAATCTTTGCATCCGAGGAAAGTAGAGCGAGGATATGCTTGCAGTAGCTGGTTCTGTCTGGAGCCGGTGGGTTCGATCCGGTTGCGTCAAAGGATAGTTTCCAGCCGGAGGAAACCATGAAGGCCGCTCTCGTCGTCATCTTCTCTGCTGGCCTTGCCTGTGCCCAAACGACAGTACAATATCGATCTCCAATCGCCATCGCCGAGGCAGCATGCGGTCCCAAGAATGTAAAATTCGACGTTAAACAGGACAGCCAACCAGGCGTTGCGCAGCCCGCGCAAGGGAAAGCTCTGGTTTATGTAATCGAAGATCTGGGCCAATGCCCGGACTGTCTTGGCCTGAGTAATTCGCTCTTCAATAATGTGGATCAAGCCCTCACCAAGGTGGGCATGGACGGCGCGTGGATAGGAGCCAACCAGGGCAGCTCGTATTTTTTTGTCGCGGTCGAGCCCGGCGAACACCATCTCTGCATAAACTGGCAATCGCGGCTCGGGGTGCGCTCGCGAGCGTTTGCCATGGCCAACTTCACGGCGGAAGAAGGAAAGGTATACTACTTCCGCGAAAGGCTCTTTCCCGGGGCACACGATTACTCATTCGATCTCGATCAGATAAACAGTGACGAAGGCAAATACCTGGTGGCGTTGTCTGCGTTTAGCGTCTCGCACCCCAAGAAGTAGGCTCCGGCATATTCAGCAATTCACAGTCAGCCGAGCTTGCGCACTTCCCTTCCCGCCGACGATACTGGATTCAGTGTGATCACTCCTGATATCCAACTATGAAAACTACAATCTCTCTCTCTACGCCCGCTCAAATTGAAAGCGAATCTCTGGTTGCAGTTGTTCTTAACCATGCGGATCCAGCGCAAACCGAAAAGAACAAAGATGCCAAGCCGCAGCTCAAATTGGCCACCGATGACGCGTCGGTACAGTCGGCTTATTCCGACCTGCTGGGCAGCGGCGAACTCACCGGCAAGCTGTTTGAGACCAATCTGCTGCACAAGCCCCTGGGACTGAAGGCCAAGCGGTTATTGCTGATCAGCGGCGGGCCCGCGAAGAAATTTTCCAGCTACGAGTTGCGCCGCATCGCCGGAACGGCGGTGCGTACGCTGAAGGGACGAAGCATTCGCAGTTTCGCTTTTATCTCTCCTCCAGGCATTCCTGCCGAGGAGGCCGTGCGGGCGATTGTGGAAGGCGCACTGGTGGGCAACTTCGATCCCGATTACTACCGCAGCGACCGCAAGGATCAGAAGATCGACGAGCTGACCATCATCGCCAGCAACGACAAGGCTATGCTGGAAAAAGCTGCGAACGAGGCGCTGATCATCGGCGAATCGCAGAATTTCACGCGCGATCTGGTGAATGAGCCTTCCAATCGAATGACGCCAACGATTCTGGGCGAGCGCGCGAAAAACATGTGCCAGCAAGTGGGGCTGAAGTGCGAAGTCTACGGCGCCGACAAGATCAAAGAATTGAAGATGGGCGCGTTCTGGAGCGTGGCACAAGGATCCGATGAGCCGCCTGCGCTGATCGTCATGAAATACGAACCAGCGGGAGCGCCGGAAAAGCCGGTTCTGGGCTTGGTTGGCAAAGGAATCACGTTCGACACCGGCGGCATATCCATCAAGCCCGCCGACGGCATGGAAAAGATGAAATACGACATGGCTGGCGGAGCCACGATGATGGGTGCAATGCGCGCAATCGCGCTGCTGAAGCCGAAAGTTAAAGTAATCGGCATTGTCTGCGCCACCGAAAACATGCCCTCGGGCAAGGCACAGAAGCCGGGTGACGTGCAGATTGCAATGTCGGGCAAGTCGATCGAGATCATCAATACTGATGCCGAAGGCCGTCTGGTTCTCGCTGACGGCCTGCATTATGCGAAACAGCTGGGCGCTACCCATCTGGTGGACGCCGCGACTTTGACTGGGGCTGTCGTAGTCGCGCTTGGCTACGCGAATGCCGGAGTCTTCGCCAATGATGACGCCATGTTCGAGCGTTTCCACAAAGCCAATGAAGAAGCCGGAGAAAAAATGTGGCGGCTGCCGCTGGACGATGAATACAAGGAGCAGATTCGGTCGACCATCGCCGACATCATGAACACCGGCGGTCGCTGGGGCGGAGCCATCAACGCGGCCATGTTTCTGCAAGAATTCGCCGAAGAGAC
>JASIKQ010000530.1 GCA_030049565.1 Candidatus Sulfotelmatobacter sp. | reverse complement strand
TTATCCTCGATATTTTTGCCCGCCACGCGCGCACGCGCGAAGGCCAGTTGCAGGTCGAGCTGGCGCAGTTGCAATATTTGCTGCCGCGTCTGGCCGGACGCGGCATAGAAATGTCGCAGCTCGGCGGCGGCATTGGCACCCGCGGCCCCGGCGAAACTCAGCTCGAAACCGACCGCCGAAAAATTTACCGCCGCATTCGGCACGTCGAGCAGCAACTGGAAAACGTGCGCCGCATCCGCGCGCAGCAGCGGCAGAGAAGGGAATCCGTCCCAGTGGCGACCGTCGCGCTTGTGGGCTATACCAATGCTGGCAAGTCGACTCTGTTCAATGCCCTCACGCGCGCCGGAGTTGTGTCGTCACCGAAGATGTTCGCGACCCTGGATCCAACCATTCGCGCCGTGACGCTGCCTTCTAAGCGCAAAGCGCTTTTATCCGATACAGTCGGTTTTATCCGCAGTCTGCCGCACACGCTTGTGTCAGCATTTCGCGCCACGCTGGAAGAAGTGCAGCGTGCATCTTTGATTCTGCACGTCTCCGACGCCAGCAGCCGGCTTTCGGCCGAGCAGGATGCGCAAGTCGAGCTGGTTCTGAAAGAACTCGAAGCCGAGAAAAAACCGCGCCTGCGCGTGATGAACAAAGTCGATCTGCTCGATGAAGAAGTAGCAGAAGGATTGATTAACGACTCTCGCCGCGACAAAGCGCGTGACGGGGCGGGTGCGATTTATGTATCGGCCGTGGAAGGCGCAGGCCTCGATCATCTGCTCGCGCAAATTGACGCCATGATCGATGAAGATCGCGTCAGCCGCGTACATCTCCGCATTCCGCAGAAAGAAGGCAAGGCCTTGGCGCTGCTGGAAGCAGGGGCGCGGATTTATTCGCGGACATACAGGGATGGCTTAGTCGAGTTGGAAGCGGACGCGCCGGAATCGGTGGTGAGAAGGGTGCGGGACTGGATGGTGAAGTGACCGAAGGATGCCTTTTAATAGGACCTCTCAAGACACTCATGATTGTCTCCGAGAGAGGCTTGCTGGAATCCTGATGGGATGGAAATCCAGATCGCAATTCTCCTTCGAGTTGCGATTGCCCTCTTCTGTACTTGAGGGCACACCTTTTTGATCGTGCATAGCCTCGGGATGCAGATCGTCGCATGTCCGACATGACTTTATGGCCCATCTAGTGAACCCACTAGCCAATTAAAAAGGGCCGGCAACCAAGAAGCGGTGACATTCCTTGGCTACAGGCCCTTTCGATCCTGAATTGGATCGGAGGTGATACTTGTATGGTAAACCGTACAGCGCGGAAGTCAAGGCTTGTTTGCAGTTTTTTGCATGCTTTGCCGAGACCCGCGCCAAACCAAGGCTTTCTCCGCGGCCCGACGCCCCCTGGCAAGTGTTCAGTTATCCCAATGTTCTAATCAATCCCCGCCCTCCGCGTTGACATAAACTCTATCGCACGTTAGACTTAAAAGTTTTCATAGCCCTCATTTCCCAGTACCGCAACACTCGATGGACGAAACACTACGACAACTAGGCGAATTACTGCTCGGCTCCATTCCGACCATAATTCTGCTGACACTGCTCTACGGGCTATACTCAGTTATCGTTCACCAACCCCTTCGCCGGGTTCTCGCTGAGCGGCGCAGCAAGACCGAGGGCGCGGTGGAAAAGTCGCGGGCCGATATTGCCGCCGCCGAGGCGCGCACTGCGGAATACGAGCAACGCCTGCGCGAGGCGCGGGCCACACTGTTTCGCGCCCATGAGGCTCGCCGCAAAGCCGCCCTGGACGCACGTATGGCGGCCCTAAACGAGGCTCGCAACAAAGCTCAGGGGCAAGTGCAGGCCGCCAAGGCGCAGATTGAAAAGGACCGTGAAGCCGCCCAGGGCGGTTTGCAGGCCGAAGCGCAGACGCTCGCCATCGAGATCATGCGCCGCGTGCTCGCGCCCGCCGGAGCCGCACGCTGATGTTGCATACTCTCCTATCCTTCGACCTTTTGGGCCCGCAGCAGGCTCATTGCAAAACGGGTTTCGCCGTGCAGCGCAACATTGCTGGCCGTTGGTCATCAGTCGTTTGCCATTTGGGATTGGGCCAAAGACCAGCGACTAACGACCAACCGCGGCGGAAATCTGCCGTCTTCTCCTCCAAGATTGCAACCCTGGCCGCGCTCGCGCTGCTGATGGTCTGTTCTGCCCCCGCTGCCTCTGCGCAGGCGCCGCAGCAAGCTTCCCCACAACCGGAAGCCGCCCGTACACAACCGCAGCATGAAGTGCACACCGCACCTGCGCGCCGAGGCCCGGGGCAGGAACTTGCCCATGAAACGCGCGAGGCCGCGGGAGAAGAGAACGACGAAACTGCTGAGTTCAAGCAATCGGCGTCGGTGCAGTTTGTCGCGCGCGTCACCGGATTGAGTCTGAGCAACGCCTACCTATTCTGCGTGGTTCTGAACTTCGTCGTCGTTGCCGGCATAATCTTCTGGGCCGGATACAAATTCCTGCCGGCCATGTTCCGCGCGCGAACCGCGGGCATCCAAAAGGCAATGCGGGAAGCTCAAAAAGCGAGCGAGGAAGCTCGCCGCAAGCTGGCCGAGATCGAATCGCGCCTGATGAAACTTGACGTCGAAATCGGCACCATGCGCGACGCCGCCGAAAAAGAAGCTGCTACGGAGGAAGCGCGCATTCACGCCGCGGCCCAGGAAGAAGCGCGTAGGATTGTCGAATCCGCTCAGCAGGAAATTGCCGCGGCAGTCAAGGCCGCGCGCCGGGCACTCACTGCCTACGCTGCCGATCTCGCGGTGGGATTGGCGCAGAAGCAGATTCGGGTAGACGCCGCCACCGATCAGGCTCTTTTGCGCAACTTCGCCGGGGAGCTGACTACGGCGGGGTCAAGCGGCATTGGCTCGAAGCACCCTGACCAGGGCTATGGAAAGGACGGCAACTAGCGTATGGCTTCTGTCGCCAGCACCTACGCCAGGGCGTTCGCGGATGTTGTCCTCGACGATCATCTCGACGCCGACCGTTCGATTGCTGAACTGCGCTCCATTGCGGGCTTGTTAGAAGAGAGCACAGAGCTGCGGCGAGTATGGGAAAATCCCGCTGTCCCCGCCGATCAGAAGCGGCGCCTGCTGGAAGTCATTGCCCAGCGCGACGGAATTTCCAAGCAGGTGCGCAATCTGGTCGCGGTGCTGATTGATCATCGGAGAACACACTTCCTCCAGGCCATCATCGCACAATTAGAAAAAGAACTGGACGCCCGCCGCGGTTTTGCCGACGCCGAAATCATCAGCGCCCGTCCCTTGCCCGACGACGAAAAGCGCTCCTTCGAAGCGCAGATAGCAAAGCTGACGGGGAAAAAAGTCCGCGCGCGTTACTCGGAAGATGCATCCCTTCTTGGCGGCGCAATGGTCCGCCTCGGCAGCACTATTTACGATGGCTCGGTGAAAGGACAGTTAGAGAGGATTAAGGAGGCTATTAGCTCTTAGCCTTTAGCTCCCAGCTTGAACCCACATCCGGGTCTCAACGTGAGTGGTCGGGAAATACGGTCAGAGAGAAACACCCTCAAAGCAAGGTATGTGGAAACCAAAAAGCTAAAAGCCAGGAACCACGAGCTAAGAGCCGATTTTCTATGGCCCAAATCAAAGCAGACGAAATTACAAAATTGATCCGCGAGCAGATCGAGAACTACGAATCGAAGATCTCCGTGGACGAAACTGGCACCGTCATCACCCTCGGCGACGGCATCGCCCGTGTCTATGGCCTCGACAAAGTCATGGCCGGCGAACTTCTTTCTTTCCCGCACGACGTGGCCGGCATCGCCATGAACCTGGAGCAGGATCAGGTCGGCGTGGTGCTGCTCGGCGAATATACCGAGATCAAAGAAGGCGATGAGGTCAAACGCACCGGCCGCATCATGAGCGTGCCCGTAGGCGAGGCCATGATTGGCCGCGTCGTCGATTCGCTCGGCCGTTCCATCGACGACAAGGGCCCGATCTCGACCGACAAATATATTGCCCTCGAGCGCATAGCGCCCGGCGTCATCGACCGTCAACCCGTGCGCGAACCCATGGCTACGGGATTGAAAGCCATCGACAGCATGATTCCCATCGGCCGCGGACAGCGCGAATTGATCATCGGCGACCGCCAGACGGGAAAAACTGCCGTCGCCCTCGACACCATTATCAACAGCAAGGGCAACGATCTGATTTGTATTTACAACGCGATCGGGCAGAAGCGCTCGTCGATCGCCCAGGTCGTCAAGATTCTGGAAGATTACGGCGCGATGGAGTACACGATTGTGGTGGCAGCGTCAGCCTCCGAGCCCGCACCCATGCAGTACATTTCACCCTACGCCGCCTGTGCGATGGGAGAGTACTTCCGTGATTCCAAGCGCCACGCGCTCGTGATATACGACGATCTCTCCAAGCACGCCGCATCCTACCGGGAGATTTCGCTGCTGCTGCGGCGTCCGCCCGGGCGTGAGGCCTATCCCGGTGACGTCTTTTATCTCCACTCCCGCCTGCTTGAGCGCGCGTCCAAGCTGAGCGACAAGATGGGTGGTGGTTCGTTGACCGCCCTTCCTATCATCGAGACCCAGGCGGGAGACGTTT
>JASIKQ010000529.1 GCA_030049565.1 Candidatus Sulfotelmatobacter sp. | reverse complement strand
ATGCCGAGAGCGGTGCCGACAGGAATATTGAACAAGGCGAGAAAACCCAGAACCAGCGTGAGGATTCGCGCCCACGACTCGCGCTGCATCAGTCCCCAGCCTGCGAGGAAGCCAAACGCCGCTTTAGACAGTACGAATATCCCAATCACACTCAACAGCGGACGCAGAAAGGTCGTCGGCGCTTCTGGCGCTCCCATGGCGTGCAAGTGGGCAAGCAGAGTGTTGGCCAAAATGAGGAGAACCAATCCGCCCAGCACATTCAGAGCGGAGGCGGCCAGCCAAAGAATCCCCAGCAGTTGAATGTGTCCCTGCACACGCCCCGCCCGCTGCGGAATCACAGATACTGGTCCGACAATCTGCTTGCCACAGCGGCTGCAAAAAGCCTGCCCGGGTTGAACCGCCGCGCCACATCCATCGCAGAACATAGATCCTCCGACGTTTAACTTGCACCCTACCGCCACAAATCGCGCACTACATCGAACACCTAATCATCGAACACCTAATCAATGATACGCAGGCCCAATGCTCGAGTTCCACGAATCGTGTGTAGCGCCTGATGTTCTGACCCGGCAAACGAAAAGGCCACCCGGCAACAGGGCGGCCTTCTCTTTCAAGGGAGAATAGTTCCAACGGAGGCTTAGATTCCGTCAAAACTTTCTGGACAAAATCTTATGAGCCGAAAAAGCGGGGTGTCAAGCTATTTTCTTGGAAATAAATAGCTTTATTTTCTATTACTTACAGACTTGGTGAACATACTCGCCAAAGTGTTTCAATTTGAGACAACTTGCTCCTGCGCCAGTCTAACTCGATATTTGCAAAGCATTTTAAGGATGCACTGAGCTTTTGGTACTGCCGCCCGAAGACGCGGGACCATCGGCCATACCGTCTTCCAAATGAAGGGCGATAAACTCTGTCCGGTCGGCATCGCCAAATAACCTCCCCGGAAAATAGCGCCGCAAAAGAATGCGGACTCCGCCGAAGGCCACGCCCGCCGCGAGCGAAATGGCGCCCACAATGATGCATAGAAGAATGATGTTAAACAGCAGGTTGGCGATGTTGTTCTTCTTGTCGAAGTAAGTGTTCTGGTTCCAGGTAACACTGGCTTCGTAATTCACAGCTCCCAGAAGGGCCTGCGCATCGCTGGCGGAGAGCGGTCCGGCGGCAATGGCGATGATGGGGCCGGTGCGTTTATCGAAAAACGGTCCGACATTTTCGACGGCTGAGACTCCCGCTGGCGGTTGCGCAGCATGATGGGCGAGATCGATGCGGCGCAAGTGTTCGGCGGCCAGGGCGGGAGTGGGATACTCAATCAGCATGAGCGTCGCTTCCCCGCCGGGGGTCGAGTATTGGCCCAGCGTCACTTCCGGGCTGGAGCTGAAATCGACCAGGTCTGCATCCACGGGAGATCCAATCGCCCCCAGCCCCAAAGGCCCTTCTGCGTACTTTTCGCTGTTGGCCTTGTAACCGTGATGGGGCATATAGGCGAGGATTGGCGGCAGGTTGCCAGCATTGCCAGCCGGCATGGGCAACACGCCAGCCAGTTCGCGCAGAACGGCGGCCGACATGACAGACATCTGGCTGAAGACGGCATCCACGACGATGGAACCGCGATAAAACAGGACTCGCTTGCCGAGCGACGCTCCCTGATCGCCAATTTCTTCGCGCGCCATCTCGGGACGCAAATAGAAGGTGTAGGCCCCGAAAGCCCCGCTAGCATCGGCAAACCTTGCGGCGCGAATCTTCAGGGTGCGCCCATCGTCGCTATGGTAGGTAGCGGTGGCAAAATCGGTGAATCCATACTCGTTCAGCAACGCGGCATCGGTTGGATCGGCGGCGGCGGCATTCTTGCTGGTTTCGGGCGAGCCTTCCATTTGCCATCCGGCAAATTGTTTGGGCAGGATGGGCGGCGCTGGATTCTGGGTAGGGTTGGCCGCAAAGGCTACGCCGGCCAGACACACGGCGGCTATGAGAAACGACGATAGCAATCGAAAGAAGGAAGTACCACGTAGCACACAAATCCCCTTCTTTAATTAAACCACAGGGAAGGGAAAAAGGTTCCGGGATACGGAAGCGACCCGACGCGCCCTTCGGTCGCTTACGCCAAGGATGCGGCTCCGCATGACCGTAGCCAGGCGAGTCTGTAAACTCAGAAACGATGCAGATAAAGATCCTTGGCTCGGCGGCGGGAGGGGCGTTTCCGCAATGGAATTGTGCCTGCTCGAACTGCCGGGCGGTGCGGGCGGGTACATTTCGCGGCAAGCCCCGTACTCAGACGCAGGTTGCGGTCAGCGACGATGGGCGCTCGTGGTTTCTGCTGGGCGCTTCTCCGGATTTGCGTTTGCAAATTGAAGCCACTCCAGAGCTGCATCCACGCGAGGGCGTGCGGCAGTCGCCGATCGCGGGTATAGTGCTGGCGAATGCCGATCTCGACCACGTCCTTGGTTTGCTGTTGTTGCGCGAACTGCAGCCGCTGCGCATGTATGCTACGGCATCCGTGCGCCGCATTCTCTGCGAGGACAACTCGATGTTCGGCATGTTGCAGCGCATTCCAGACCAAACCGCGTGGTCCGACTTGAAATTAGGGGCACATTTCCATTTGTGCGATCTGCATGGCGAAGACTCGGGTTTGCGCTGTCAGGCTCTGCCGCTAAGCCCGCACTATCCAGCCTACGTTAGGGCAGAACGGCGAACGCAACTCGCCATGGGCGAGGCCTCCGTGGGTTTCATCATCGAGTCGCATGCCGGCTCACGACTGGCCTATATGCCAGCTGTTCCTCGTTTAGAGGATGCGTTGCTCCGACAATTCGACGCGGCCGATGTGCTGCTGTTTGACGGCACGTTCTGGAGCGATGATGAATTGATTCGCGTACAGGCCAGTGGGCAAACGGCGCGGCAGATGGGTCATGTCCCGGTGGAAAGTGCGCTCGGCGAGTTGGCGGGAGTGCGCCGCCCGCGTAAAATATTCATTCACATCAACAATACAAATCCCACGCTGGATGAGAGCAGCTCTCAATATCGCCAGGTGCGCGAGGCGGGATGGGAAGTTGCGGAGGATGGATGGCAGTTCAACCTGTAGCGACCGAAGCGGCGAGCCGGGAGGCGCAGGTGCTTTCGCTCGAAGAATTGCGCGCGCAATTTCAGGCCGTGGGC
>JASIKQ010000528.1 GCA_030049565.1 Candidatus Sulfotelmatobacter sp. | reverse complement strand
GTGGCGGCGTCCTGAGCGGGAGCGAGCGAACATGAGAGCAGAATGCAGAGAATAAACAGCGAGGCGCGCAGCATAGCGTTCTCACCTTTGTGGGCGATGAGGCTGGGAGGTCAGATTGCGCGCGCCACCGGAGGCGTGCGGCGGGAAACCGCATCCTGTATAGCATAAAGGGAGAGTCAGAAGATGTGATCAGTGCCGGATTTTTTGTGAGCGTTCCCGGAGTGGGAATGAGGAGAGCATGAAGCAAAGGACGGGTAGCGCAATTGCGGACTCATGCCCGAGTTAGAGAGGCACAGCACCAACCCTTCAGTTTCAAAATGACACGATCGAAACCGTCCATTTCATACTGGCTGCTGCTCGGAGATTTTATTTTCTATGTAGCCGTTTTTTTGTTTGTTGTAGCGTGGCGGCGAGATTGGGTTTGCATTGTGGGCGAGGCGATCGCGGTACCGGGATTCGTATTGTGGTTCATAGCCAAACTGCAACTGGGCAGTTCTTTTACGGCCAAGCCAGAAGCGCGGGAACTGGTGACCGTGGGTCTCTATTCGAAGATCCGGCATCCGATTTATCTGTTTTCTACGGTGGCGTTATTGGGGACGGCGGTGTGCCTGCGCTCCGGATATTTCTATACGTTTGTGGGAATCTCAGTGCTGGCGCAATTCTGGCGTGCCGGTAGGGAGGAAAAAGTTTTGCGGGAGAAGTTTGGACAACAGTACATCGACTACCGGAGGCGGACGTGGTTCTGAGTTTCGTTTCGCGCCCGTGTTATCTTCAAAAGTTCGCTTTCGACATTTCTGACTGAGATTTTGGGAAATGATACGGTCTTTTAAGGGCCTGCGGCCGGTGATTCCGGCAAACTGCTACGTCGACGAATCGGCACAGATTATTGGCGATGTTGTGCTGGGCGAGCATGCGTCGGTGTGGATGAATGCCGTGCTGCGCGGCGATGTGCACGAGATTCGCATCGGGGCGCACTCCAACGTGCAGGATTGCAGCGTGCTGCACGGCATGAAGCAGCAGTATGGCGTGTATGTGGGCGAGTATGTGACTGTGGGACATTCGGTGACGCTGCACGGGTGCGTGGTGGAGGATCGGTGCCTGATCGGCATGGGATGCATTATTTTGAATGGCGCGAAGATTGGCGCGGGGTCGATTATTGCAGCCGGTACGCTGATTCCGGAGGGGACGGTGGTCGAGCGGGGATCGCTATGGATGGGATCTCCGGGCAAGTTTCGGCGAAAGTTGGAGGAGAAAGATCAGGAAGCGATCATGCGGTATGCGAGGAATTATTTGGGTTATACGGAGGAGTATTTGCGGGAGAGATGATTCAGCAATTAGCAGTTGGCCATTAGCATTTGGCCAATCCAACACATACTGGTCCGAAGGGGCTAAATGCTAATTGTCAATTGCTAATCGCTCAGTGCCGCGATTGACGAGAAATGATTAAAGCAGTCCGAGGAACGCGCGATTTGCTGCCGCCGGAGACGGCAATGTGGAATTTTGTGGAAGAAACAGCGCGCGATGTGTTTCGCGCCTACAACTTCCAGGAAATTCGCACTCCCATCTTTGAGTCGACGGAGCTGTTCGCGCGCGGTGTGGGCGAAGAGACGGATATTGTCGCGAAAGAGATGTACACGTGGGAAGATCGCTCGAGGAAGAGCCCGCTCACCGACGCTCCGCATGAGGCGGCAGCAGACGTGTTAGGAGGAGGCCAATCCCTCACCCTGCGTCCTGAAGCCACGGCTGGCATCGTTCGCGCGTACATCGAGCACAAGCTTTGGGATCGCGGGCTGAACAAGCTGTATTGCATCGGGCCGATGTTCCGCCGCGAGCGGCCGCAGAAAGGGCGCTATCGGCAGTTCTATCAGATCGACGCCGAAATCATCGGCCCGGCGTCGGCGGGCAGCGATTCGCCCGCGCGCGACGCAGAGTTGCTGGAGATGCTGGCGACATTGCTCGATCGTTTGGGGATTGCGGGATGGAATCTGGAGTTGAATTCGGTCGGCTGCCCGAATGACCGCGAGGCTTTCAACCAGGCCCTGCGCAAGGCACTGGAGCCGGTAGTTGGCCAAATGTGCGCCGATTGCCAGCGGCGGGCGGTGACGAATCCGCTGCGCGTGTTTGACTGCAAGGTTCCCGCCGATCAGCCAATCATCGAAAAGCTGCCGCGCATCAGCCAGTTTCTGGATGAACCGTGCCGCAGGCACTTTGATGAGGTACAGCAGATTCTGACCAAAGTTGGCATTCCGTTTTCTTTAAATGATCGACTGGTGCGCGGGCTCGATTACTACACGCGTACGGCGTTCGAGTTTACGCACGGCGCGCTGGGCGCACAGAATGCAATCCTCGGCGGCGGCCGCTACGACGGACTTTCCGAAGCTCTGGGCGGACCGCCAGCGCCCGGCATTGGATTCGCCATCGGTGAGGACCGCCTAGTGATGTCGTTGCCGCAATCGGCAGAGAGTGTGCTGAAAAAGCCCGACGTGTACGTCGCAGCCCTCGGTACGGGCATGAACGGAGAGGCCGCGCGCCTGGCGCGCGAGTTACGCCGTGAGAATTTGGTGGTCGATCTGGGCGACGAAGGCTTCCGGCTGAAGAAATCATTTGAGGCGGCGACTCGCGCGGGCGCGAAATACATTCTGATTGTCGGAGAGAACGAAGTGAAGGCGGATGCATTCGCGCTGAAGAATTTGGCCAGCGGCGAGCAGGTTTCCGTGCCGCGGGGCGAGCTGGCGCAGAAAATCCGGGCCTGACGCCGACGCATATTCTTCAGTGGCATGACTTTTCCGCGCCGCGTGCGTCAAAAGATTGCGTTGACGGAACAGCTCGTGACCGCTAGAATCCGCTGCCGGATGGTGAGCGGCTTAAAATCTAGCCGAAATCTGATCGTCGGGAGGACGTATGAAGCGAGCAGGAATGATTTTTGCAATGGTACTTGGGTTGGTAGCCACAGCGGCGGCGCAGATGGAGCCGCCCAAACCGGGTCCGGAACTCAAGAAGCTGGATGTGTTCGCCGGTTCGTGGACGCTCGATGGCACCATGAAGCCGAGCTCGATGGGCCCGGGTGGAACCATGACCGAGAGCGAAAAGTGCGAATGGATGGAAGGCGGATTTTATCTGGTGTGTCACTCCGACTACAAAGGCACGATGGGCAGCGGCGTGGGAACTTCTTTTCTGGGATATTCCTCCGATGACAAGGCCTACACCTACCGCGAGTTCAACAGTTACGGTGAATTTGAAGACTCGCGCGGCACGCTGGATGGCGACACCTGGACGTGGACGAGCGACGAAAAAATGGGCGGCATGACCATGAAGGGAAAGTTCACCATGAAAATGACATCGGCGACTTCCTATAACTTTGCCTACGACATGTCTCAGGACGGGACGAAGTGGAACACGATCATGGAGGGCAAAGCGACGAAGAAGTAAATTTCGCGTCTCGCGGTCGAACCTCAGATACTTACGAATTCCTTGCTGGACATGTTGCAACGGCAGCAAGACCCGACGCGAAGACAGGAGGATGAATCATGGCAAATTCGTTCGGCACTGATATCCTGATTCAGGCTCCGGACCCGCAGAAAGCTGCGCGCTTCTATGTTGACCAGCTCGGATTTGAGATCACCGATAACGATCCTAAGATGATCGGCCTCCATGGCAAGCACATCAACCTGTTTATCGAGCCAGGCCCCGCGCTGGGGCCGGTTTTGGAAGTGACCGTGGGTGATGTAGAAAAAGCCAGGGCGCGGTTGGTAAAGAACGGATGCGAGATCGTGAAGGACGAACCCGACTGGCCGCGATGCTACATCAAGGATCCCTATGGCTTGATTTTCAATCTGTCGAAATAGTTCGAGGGGAAGAACAGCGCCGCCGGCCGCGCTGCGACTTCAATATTCCCTACAGTATATATTTCGATGTTTCTCCTGGGGCCGAAGTGCTTCTCCCATCGCGAACGTTTTCTACGATCACATCATCCGGCCGCTGCCGCCAGTTATAATTCTTGATTCGGCATTCTGTCACGATCTCACTGTAAGGATCCATCTTGCTCGATTTTCTAGGCGATTTACGGCGAACCCACATGTGCGGCGTGCTGCGCGCCGCTGATGCCGGGAAGAAAGCCGTGCTCATGGGATGGGTGAACCGCCGGCGCGACCACGGCAATCTTCTGTTCATTGATCTACGCGACCGCACGGGCGTGACGCAGATAGTGTTCAATACCGACCGCAACCGCGCTATTCACGAAAAGGCCGAGGGCCTGCGCAACGAATATGTCATTGCCGTGATCGGCACGGTGAAGCTGCGCGACGCGAACACCATCAATCCCAATATGCCGACCGGAGAAGTCGAGCTGGTCGCCGACGAGCTACGCATCCTGAACGAATCGAAACTGCCGCCTTTCCTGCCTTCCGACACTGCGCTGACGAATGAGGAAACGCGGCTGAAATATCGCTATATCGATTTGCGGCGGGAGGTGATGCAGTTCAACATCGAAACGCGGCATAAAGTCGCCAAGGCGATTCGCGATTATTTGTCGGGGGAGGGATTTTTTGAAATTGAAACCCCGTTTATGACGCGCTCGACGCCCGAGGGCGCGCGCGATTATCTGGTGCCGAGCCGGGTGCAGCCGGGGACGTTCTATGCACTGCCGCAGTCGCCGCAGATGTTTAAGCAGATTCTGATGATCTCCGGCTTCGACAAATATTTTCAGATTGTGCGCTGCTTCCGCGACGAAGACCTGCGTGCCGATCGCCAGCCGGAGTTTACGCAGATTGATTTGGAGATGTCGTATCCGCAGCCGGAGCGGGTGTGGGAAGTGGTGGAAGGATTTCTGACCGCGGCGTTTGCCGCTGCGGGATATGACATTAAGACGCCGTTTCCGCGCATGGATTATGACGAAGGCATTCGTCTGTACGGAATCGACAAACCGGATTTGCGCCTGCCGCCGTTCACCGATGTGCGCGAATGTTTCTCGTCGGAGAATTTGCAGGAGTTGGCGATCAATCCGAACCTGCCGGTCATTGCGATCCACATTCCGAAGGTGGGTGAGTTGTCGCGCAAGGAGCGCGACGACATCAAGCCCATGTTTCATTCCAAGGGCGGGGCCCGGGTGTATGAGGATTTCAAGCGCATTGGAAATAAATATCCTGCTGCCGCGGAGGCGATCGGCAAAAACGTTGGCGCCGAAGCCGGCGATCTGATCGTCTTAGTTGCAGGATCGGCGCAGGCTGGGCCGCAGTCGCCGGTGTCGCCGCATCGCAAGGTTACGCCCCAGGAGCTGGCAGTTTATACATCGGCCGGACTATTACGGCTGGCGCTGGCGCAGAAATATGCCGAGCGGCATCAATGTTTCCAGAAAGGCGATTTTCGATTTCTGTGGGTCACAAATTTTCCCATGTTTGAATGGGATGAGAGCGAGCGCCAGTGGATGGCCGCACACCATCCGTTCACGTCGCCGCACGAGCAGGACATGAAGCTGCTCGAAGAAGGAGTCGAGGCGCTGCACGATCCGCTCTCGCCGTTGAGTGCGGTGCGGGCGCTCGCCTATGACGTGGTGCTGAATGGGACGGAGTTGGGATCGGGGTCGATTCGTATTCACCGTCAGGATGTGCAGAGCAGAATCTTCCGCGCTTTAGGAATGACGGAGGAAGAAGCCAAAGCCCGTTTTGGATTTTTTCTGGAGGCGCTGGAGTACGGCACGCCTCCGCACGGAGGGATTGCGCTGGGGCTAGATCGAATCGTGATGATTCTTGCCGGGGCTGAAAGTTTGCGGGAGGTGATTCCGTTCCCCAAGACGGCGCGGGCCGTGGATTTGATGGTGGATGCGCCTACGCCGGTGAGCGAGGCGCAGTTGCGGGAGCTGGGGATTGCGATCCGGAAAACGCGAGAGTAGTGGCTTGTCCTCCAAAAACCCAAATTGGTGGCGAATTGCCGCGCGAGTCGTTCCATTAACACTCTGGACAGCTCTGTCCTTAGCACAAGTTCGGAGCGGATGGTCTGCGCTAACGGTCTTGTGGACCACCAGGAGAAAGCCGAGTTTCAGAATTGTGTCACTCGCATATCGGATCCCGCCAAAGAAAACAATTTACAGTTGACGGCAGATGTTCAGGCCTGTGGATTTGTCGAAGAACAACGACGCTGGCTGAATCTTCATCCAGGGGCTATTGGAAAGAAGGAAG
>JASIKQ010000527.1 GCA_030049565.1 Candidatus Sulfotelmatobacter sp. | reverse complement strand
TCGCCCAGTTCGGAGGTCCAGGAAAGATCTTTATTCATGTTGGCGAGTACCGTCGGGAACTCGCAAAGAGCTTTGACACTGGGATCCCAATCCTGCTTATCAACGGCATCGGCCAGATCTTTTCCCTTGAGATCGGGATTTTGTTCGAGGAAGCGTTCGGCTTCGACGATCTGTGTTGGATAGGCAGAGGCTGCCAGAATCTGCGCAACAAGTGCATCGGGATAGAGGGCGATGGGAGCGACCAGTTCCTGTAACTGCTGCGGCGTCAGCTGCGCTGGCTGCGGCTGATCGGCAGGGGCTGGTGCGGCCTGCGGCGGCGGCGGAGCTTGATCCTGGGCAACGTAGTACCCATAAGAAGAGGCATAGGCCTCAGGCAGACTGATTGTCAGCGCGACAAGGCCGCAAACAATACAGAGCAAAAGCTGATTGGCGAACCTTCTTACTTTCATCCACGAGCCCCCTTGCAGGTGCTTGTTGACAAATCTCAAAGACTATCTTCGGATACGTGATGAACAACACTGACAATTTAGATGCAGCTGGTAGGGGTGAGGACACTGTTTATGACACGCAGGGTAGAAGTTATGACAGGGGAATCATCGCTCGCGCGGCGGTACGCGATTGGGAGCGCGAACCCGGCTTAGGATTAGCCCGACTGCACCGGCCCAGATGTGGGCTATTGGATTGAACTCGCGACGTTGGAGAACACGTTGTTGGCGTTATTTCCAATGAGCTGAACCGTGCCCACTACGATGACCAGGATTACGGCCAGCATTACCGCGTACTCGGCGATATCCTGGCCCTGGTCATCGGTCCAGAATCTACGCCACAGCGTTTTCATGATCCCTCCCCCACTCCTTTTTCTTTTTTACACAGCGTCGCCCACGGAGTATTTTTGCGCTCCATGCTACACCCTTTTCGCGAAACGAAAAGGAAAATCAGAGGCTTTTTCCACAGTGGCGGGAAGACGTGTAACGTTAGCTCACGATACTACGACGAGAGGCAAAGTTCAATGCCGATGGGGCTTTTGGGGAAACTTTAGTTACTCTGGTCGCTGCGGCAGAGCAGGTACCTTTTGGGCGTCTCCTACTTCTCCGCTTGGAAGGTCTTGCCCCGTTCCCGTTCGGCCAGCCGGTAATAGTGTCGAAAGTTATAGATCAGGGACGACCATTTCTGGGGATCGATATAGTTCTCGCCCAACACGAATTCCTCGGCTACGTGCACGCGAATAATCTCGACCTCGGCCGCAACTCCTCCACCGAGTTTCTCGAGCCGTTGCCCGCATGCGGTGCAATCCATTCACTCTCGGAACCTGTAGTGCGATGTGGGAACCGGTTCACGCGATTTGCTGGCGTTCAGCCATGGATTTTCCGCTCACCTGCGCTTGTGAGAAGGCTCACCGTTAGCAATGATCGGGCGCATGGCAGGCGAGGCGAAACTGCGATAAGGAGAAGAATGAAGGAGGTGTCTATGCCAACCCTGGAAGCAGGCCAGAAAATTGCGGTCAGCAGGATTTTGTTTGCCACAGACTTCTCGCCTTATTCTGACACGGCTTTGCCCTATGCTGCGGCCATCGCCCGCAAGTACGGAGCCAAGGTATACGGCACCCATGTCGTGTCTTCGGAGGATTACTTGTTCACAACGCCCGACGTTTGGCCGGCTCACCTAGAAAAAGGTGACGAATTGCAACAGGAGATAACGGCGCGTATCGAAGAGCAACTGCGCGGCCTGCCTCATGAGGTGCTCTTCGGCGCAGGTGACGTCTGGAGCGTGCTTTCACGGCAGATTCAAGAAAATAACATAGAGTTGGTGGTGCTGGGAACGCATGGCCGCACTGGAGCGCGCAAAATGCTGGTGGGATCGGTGGCGGAAAAGGTCTTCCGCCAGTCGCCCTGCCCGGTTCTAAGCATAGGGCCGAACGTGCCCTGGAGAATCGATGGCGACATTTGTTTTGAAAACATTTTACTGGCCACGGATTTTGGCAAGGAATCGCTGGCGGCGCTGCCGTTTGCTCTCTCGCTTGCCGAGGAAGGTAAGACGCGACTCACATTGCTCCATGTGGCCGAGGTTCCGACGTCAGCCGAGGCGGATCTGGAGAGGCTCAGAGCGTCGTTGAAGAGACGCCTTACCGACTCAGTTCCACCGGAGGCAGAAGAACGGTGCAGCGTGGAGTGCATCGTAGAGTTCCGGAGAACTTTTGTTTCGCCGGCAGAGCAGATTTTGGAGATGGCGCGAAATCGTGAGGTTGACCTGATTGTTCTCGGCGTGCGGCCGCCGCACGGAGGAATGGGCGCGATTACACACCTGGCGCACACCACCGACCAGCACATTGTGGCACATGCGATGTGCCCGGTGCTGACGGTACGTGGATGAGGCGTGGCGAGCGGTATTGCCGAGACTAAGGTCTGCCGCTCTGGCAAATCCCGCTCATCAAAAGCGGGATGAACTTCACGATCTACCATACCCGGCAGACCTGCTCCGCCGGTTTGACCATGGGCTGCCCCGGTTTGCAGTGAAAGGCTTCTGAGAACTCGGGCATGTTTACGACGACGCCGTTGATGCGGTCGATGGCGGGTGAGTGCTCATCGGTAATGGCGCGCATATGAAGGTCTTCGGGACGCTCGTTGGCGCAGTCCCACTGCGCGAAGCCGACAAAAAAGCGCTGCTCGGGCGTCAAGCCATCGATGGGCTGGAGATTCTTATCTTTGGTGGCGCCCTGCCAGGCAATGTAGGCGAGAATCTCCCCGCCCAGATCGGCAACATTTTCGCCCAGCGTCAGCTTGCCGTTGATATGGACATCATCGGTGGCGATATAGCTGGAATACTGATCATCGACACACTTTGTGCGGGCGTCAAACTTCTCGCGGTCTTCTTTCGTCCACCAATCTTTGAGATTTCCGTGTGCGTCGAACTGGCTGCCCTCATCGTCGAAGCCGTGAGTGAGTTCGTGGCCGATGGTGCCGCCGGTGTTGCCGTAGTTGGGGGCGTCGTCCATTTTCGGGTCGTAGAGCGGGGGCTGAAGGACGCCGGCGGGAAAGTTAATGTCGTTCATCTGCGGGTTGTAGTAGGCGTCGACGGTGGGGGCGGAGATGTCCCACTCGCCGTGGTCAACCGGCTTGCCGATTTTGTTGATGTCGCGGCGGGTTTCGAACTGATGGGCGCGGGCCACATCGCCGGCGAAGTCGTCGCGGGTAATCGTGACGGAGCTGTAGTCGCGCCATTTGTCGGGGTAGCCGATCTTGTTGCGAATCCCCGCAAGTTTGATCAGCGCCTGCTGCTTGGTTTCAGGGCTCATCCAGTCGAGCGCGCGAATGCGCTGGCCCATGGCGTCTT
>JASIKQ010000526.1 GCA_030049565.1 Candidatus Sulfotelmatobacter sp. | reverse complement strand
GTCACCGGAAATCCCGTTGGTGAGTATCTGGACGACTTACCCGTAAGGAATTCTCTGGGGTGCACTCTCAACTGGGAGAACTGCATCCTCGAGAATACGGACGTATTCACCAGACACGAAGTAGCGTGTTCTGTCAGTGAACTCAATCACATATCGATGTTCGGTACGGCGGAGCGACTGACGTCTCGCGCTTCTGCTCGGAACCAGACCGCATCGAGCGGGTCGTGAGAAACTAGGCCGTCGGCGTGGGCACGAACGGCCCGTAGGTAATGGGGGCGCGATCTCTCCTGCTCGCCTACTATCCGGGCGGCTTGCCTGAGGACGACGCCATGTAAGAAGTTTGTAACCGATTGTGTTTTGTGCTGAAGCGAAAAACGGCCCCATTTCTGAGGCCGAGATTCAAGAGGTCAATTGTGGAAGGTGGTCAGGAAAGGCGATGCAAGTTGCCGTTCCAGCGAGCGGAGCGGCAAGACAGGAAGTGGTGACTACAGACAGTGAAGGTCATTTTCAGGTTTGCGGCCTCTTGGTAGGGCTGAAAGAAGCACTTGCCGAACCAAAACCCACAGATTTTCCGTCCCGGGTTGTTGAAAGATGCAAGTACTTTAGAGAACGGGACTTGGCCTGAATTCACCGTAGTGAAACCTAGTCTTCGGAGGCCAAAGGGAACCAACAAAGTGCATATCGGTGCACATTGTTGGCAGCGGGATTGCGCGGCCCAACTTGCAGTCCCGCCCTAAGCCGCTGGAGAGGCTAGGGCGGGCGGCCGTTTATACGACGAACCCGGCTAGCTGTTTCCGGCCACGGTGCGGAGTTTGCCGGGCAGGAAATGGTATGGCGGCCAGGGACCGCTGATCGCGACCTCGCAGTTCTTCAACTGCTTGGCGGCGGTCGAATAGCGGTTCTGGTATTTCTCGACCGACTTGCTGTCGATGAGGTGCGCAATATCGATCAGCATTCCTTGCGGCGCCACCTTCTTGCAGCTCACTTCCTCCTCGAGCGGGTTGAAGAGCTTGTGCACCTGCACGGAGAGAGCGCGCGCCTTGGTCTGGCGCTCGCGTTCGCGAGAGGCTTTGACGCGGAGCTTAGAAAGATAGTCGCCGCCGACGGTGTCCGGGAGAACGACATCGATCATGGCTTCGCGGAGCGAGCCATCTGTAACGGTGAGCTTGATGTGCATTTCTGACTTGCCGCGGAGCTTCTGCACGCTCTGGCCGAAGGCGCGGCGGTTCACCCGCACCGCTTGGCGCAGGGCCTCGTCGCTATCGAAGATGGTTCCGAAGCGGAACGGCAAGACGGTGGAATTTCGGAAACAGCCACTGACCACGCGGGCGTGGTCGATGGCGGCTTTCTGATCGAGCGGTCCAAGGTTAAGGTCGTATTCGCTCACGATCACAGCAAACTCGCCGCTGGGATAGCTGAGGACAGGAGCTCCGTTAATGCCTTGAACGTTTTCAATTACAAAAGGGCGGCGAGAACGGATGCCATTAGGGAGGGTTTGATGCTCGGTAAGGCAGTACGCATACCACGCCATATTGAACTCTCCGAACCGGGGACGGAGGCTAAAACGGGCGGCCTCGTTATGTTGTGTGTACTACGAACTGCAAATGGAAGTTTGCGAGCGGTACAGGGTCTTAAGGCCTGGGAAATCGGGTCAAATTAAGCCCCAACGACATATTACTTTGGTGCGACCCAAAATGCAACTTTTTTGTAGCATGGCGCATCTCGGGCGGCCGGACAAGGCTTTGCACCGCGCAGGTCCGGTCCTGCGCCCTCAGGGGGCGTTTCAGTCGGCTTAAAGCTCGCTTCTTTTTCGTTTCCACGCTTGACACTGGGGGCTGCATTCTATAATTTCTGTCTATACTGAATGGTCGGATATGGCCGAACTGACGGGAGTGCAAAAGCAGTACATTCTTCACTGGGGTGAGATGGGGACACGGTGGGGAATCAACCGGACTGTGGCGCAGATTCATGCCTTGCTGTATTTGTCGCCGCGCGCGCTGCCGGCGGAGGAAATCGCCGAAACTTTGAGCGTCGCGCGGTCGAACGTGAGCACGTCGATTCGCGAGCTTGAGACTTGGGGCATCGTGCGGGCGGTGCACGTGCTCGGCGACCGGCGGGAACATTACGAGTCGATGAAGGACGTGTGGGAGATGTTCCGGCTGGTGGTGGAGCAGAGAAAGCGCAGGGAGATCGATCCCACGCGCGAGATGCTGAGGAAAAGCCTGGAGGAACTGGACCCCAAGGAAGCGGGAGCAGATTTTACGCGAGAGCGGATCGCGGCGATGGCTGGATTTTTTGATGCGGTGACCGAGCTGCATGATCAGATGAAGCAACTGCCGACCGGGACAGTGAGGAAATTGTTGCGGATGGGAACGAAAATGAGGAAGAAGGCGGGGTAAATTTTTTTCCGGGCGGCAGTCTGAACAAACAGAAATATCTGTCATTACGATATACACAACCATGGTGGTTCTCACCTGGGAAGAATACAAGGGCCTGATGGACAATCTGCTTGCGCCGGAAGGCCCGGCGGCAGGGTCGACGCGGCTGAGCGAATGGCTGACGGAAAATGCAGATCGCGTGGGAAAACGCTACGCCTCAGAGATTTCTCGTCATTACGCGGCGCAGCCGGAGGGTGAGCATCATGTAATTTCTGTGGCGGCATCGCGCCAGGGAGAGAAAGAACACCCAGCGATCCTGCGAAAACGGGATTCGATAGAATGAGCCTTCGCTGGTTACGCGTTCGATTACGCTTAGGACTACAAGCCCGTGGACCAAAGAATCGGGTAGCGGGTCAGTTTGTCAGGAAGCGAGCCAAACGGGCGATTTTTGTGGTGCACAGGACGCACCACTTCGCGCGGCTCGCCCCGATTCCTCGCTTCGCAAAAAAGCGCTCGCTCGGAATGACAATTCAAACTGACCGGAAAATTGCGATGAGCGATCATGCCGAAAAAGTTTGGGTAACATTGAACGGGTTGCCGCTGACGTTTGAGTTCGAGTGGCCTTTTCATAAATCGACTTCGGGGGCGGATTTCTGGGTGCTGCACGGGGACATCCGTATTGCGAATTCGGATGGGCTGCATGCGCCGGTGGCGGTAAATTTGTCGGCTACGGTGAGGGAGGTGTTGCCCTCGCTCGATCCGAAAGACGCTGAGGCGCCGGTGATCAACGCCCTGCGAAAAGAAATCGACCGCAAGCAGATTGAGTTTGCGAAGTCGGGCAAGTTGCTGCCGGTGGCGTTCTCCAGCCGGCATTACGACTTCAAGCGGCAGAAATGGGTGTTTGGGAAAGCGGCCGATGACGTGATTGCCACGTTTCTGGAGCGAAAGGTTTATTGGCAGACGGCGACGACGGAGTCGGCGAAAGCGTCACCCTTCGGCTCCGCTCAGGGCATGCTTCTCGCAAAGCACGCAAGAAATGGGGCACCCGGTTACAAGCGCGGGGCAGCCGGAGTTTGGATTGGGGATCCGGCGGAGGCCCAGTATCTGGAGACTACACCGGGACATTTGCTGGAGGTTGCGGGGCGGCTGGCGGCTGCCGAAGGATTGATTCGAATGGATGGCCAGTGGGCCGAGGCAACTTCGGCACTGATGGATCATGCCGGGAAGTTTGAAGGAGCCCGGCAAGCGGCCCTAGAAGAGTTAGACAGGAAACACGCGTTCGAAAGAGGGTAGGTTGAAGAGTTGTGCGTTCTATTTCTTGGTTTTCCATTCTCGGCCTTGATTCCCGCCAGTACGGTTAATCGCAGCGGTGAACCATTGCGCCACGCAAAAGCTCCACTTTATTCTGCAACGCCGCAGTAGAGCGAATGCATCCAAAGTTTTTTACGCCGAGGCTTATCGAAGGGAAATTACACTAAGAGCGTTTGCGAGAATAGGGAAGGCCATGCGCACGATGGCAGGCTGCAACAGCGGGAACAAGGTTGTGGTTTACGTGTTTGTACCGGTAGTGCTCGCGATCGTCCTACCTTACGCGTTCAGCCAAGATACGCAACAGCCGTCGGCGCCGCAGCCACAGCAGCAGGATACACAAAGCACCAATCCGCCCACGTCTGAACAGAAGCCTCCGGAGCAAGGGCAACAGAATCCTCCCGAGAAAAAAGAGGAAGCCGGCCCGGCGCAGGCGGTCGGGGATATGACCAAGCAAGTAGCTGCGGCGGGATTCAGAAAAGTACGCGATTGGGAAGAAGGGTTGATTACAGGAACGTATGTATCGAAAGAGCGCCGCCTGGTGCCGCTTAACACGCAACAACGCAAAGCGCTTTATTTGCAGCAGACGCTGGCGTCGCCTTCGGCTTACTGGAAGCGCATGTTCGAGGCCCTGATCGATCAAGCGCGAGATGATCCAGCGCAGTGGGGCGGCGGATGGGGAGGGTATGGGAAGCGCTTCGCCTCGAGGGAAGGTCAGTTCATTGCTGCTAACAGTATCGCGGCGTGGGGTGATGCAAAGCTGGGGTACGAGCCGCGCTACGAACAGTGCCGCTGCGACGGCTTTGGCGGGCGAGTGAGGCACGCGATCGCGCGCAATTTCTACACTTATGACCGCACGGAGGAAAATAAGGTGCCGCAGTGGGCGCTGTATGGGGGCGCGCTGGGAGGCGGCATGCTTACAGCGGCCTGGAGGCCGGGGCATGATCCGCTGAAAAATGGATTGCTTGGCGTGGTCGGCCAAGCGGCTTATGGAACCCTGCTGAACTTCGCGATTGAGTTTTCGAGGGATATCAATCGGAAGTTGGGGTCGAAGAAGTGAATGGACAGTGATGTCCATAGTACAGCCGCCCTCGAAAGCCTGCCCTGAGCAAGCGAAGCGCGCCGAAGGGCCCGGCGGAGCGAAGCTCCTCTCTTTGCACCGCTGAGACTGTCCGCGAAGGTAGCCCGCAACACACTCAAACTTTGTCATTCCGACACGCGAGCGCAGAGAGCGCGGAGGAACCTGCTTTCTCTTCGGTAGCGCGGCTCTGCAGAAAAACGAAAGCCCCGGTCATCAGCCGGGGCTTGAACTTGGTACCGAACGC
>JASIKQ010000525.1 GCA_030049565.1 Candidatus Sulfotelmatobacter sp. | reverse complement strand
CGGCCCGAACCTCAGTCCACAGCAGTTGTTGGTCACCACCAGCGGCGCAGCCACATTGCAAGTACTGGAAAATCGCGTGCCTTGCCGTGTGGCCAAGTTGATCCCTTCGATTACTCAGGAGATTGGAGCGGGAATCGCGCTGTTGATGTATGGATCGCGAATCACCGCAGAGGATCGCAAGCTGCTAGAAGAGCTTCTGCATCGCATCGGCCAACCCATCGTCATCCCCGAATCCCTTGCGCGCCCCGCAATCGGGCTCGCTTCCGGAGGCCCAGCACTGATAGCCTACGTGCTGCAATCCATGGTTGACGAGGCCGTACGCAGCCATCCTGAGCTGCCCCTAGAACTGGCGAAAAGACTGGTGCAGGAAACCGCGACGGCAACCATGCGGCTGGTCACGGAAGCCAACATGAGTCATGGGGAAATCATTCAGCGTGTCGCCATTCCCGGCGGCATGACGGCGCTGGCTGTTGAAATCTTGTCACGCTACCTTCCCAAGGCGTGGCAGACCGTGTTCCAGGAAACCGCCGAACGGGAAAGGAAGCATCGCGAGTCGCTCGCCCTATAAGCTCAGCGGCCGCAAAGCGGGGTTTCCTAGGACCCGCGGCCCTTCAGCCGACCTCCACCAATCCATAGCTCTGCTGCCATGTCATGCGCAGTGCGGCCAGGGCGCGGCTGATTTCGATTTGTGAGATTTCGTCGTTCGGTCCGGCTAATACTGCCGCCGCTTCGCGCCTGGCCAATTCCAGTAATTGACGATCGCGAATGAGGCTAGCCACGTGGAAGCTTGGCATGCCGGCCTGGCGCGTTCCGAAAAATTCACCCGGGCCGCGCAGTTCGAGATCGAGTTCGGCGATCTGAAAGCCGTCATTGGTGCGCACCATGGCATCGAGCCGGCGCTCTCCTTCTTCAGTGACTTTGCCGCCGGTCATCAGAATACAAAATGATTTCGCGGCGCCACGGCCGATGCGCCCGCGCAATTGATGAAGTTGCGCCAGGCCGAAGCGCTCGGCGTGTTCGATGACCATCACCGTTGCGTTCGGCACATCAACACCGACTTCGATGACCGTGGTTGCAACCAGAATCTGCAATTCGCATTTCTGGAACATGCGCATGACCTGATCTTTCAGCTCGGAATCCAGGCGGCCGTGCAGCAAACCGACTTTCAAGTCAGAGAAAACCTTTTCGCTCAACTCACGGTACATTTTGATCGCGGCTTTTAATTCGCGTTCTTCCTGTTCGGCGATGACGGGGTAGACCACGTAAACCTGATGTCCCTTGGCGACTTGCTTGCGAACGAAGTCCCATACTTCGGCAGAGCGATCGTCGCTGACTCGACGCGTGACGATGGGCGTGCGGCCGGGCGGCAGTTCGTCGAGTACGCTGAGATCGAGGTCGCCGTAGAGCGTCAGAGCGAGGGTGCGCGGGATCGGGGTCGCGGTCATCACCAGTACGTCGGGCTCGGCGGGATTTGTCTCGTCGCTCCCCTCGCCGGATTTCTGCATCAGCTTTAATCGCTGTAAGACGCCGAAGCGATGTTGCTCATCGACAATTACCAAGCCTGGTCTAGCGAATTCGACTTTTTCTTCCAGCAGGGCGTGCGTGCCGATGATCAATTGCGCACTCCCCTGCGCAATGTGGCGGCGGATTTCGCGCTTGCGGTCGTTTTCCAGCGAGCCGGTAAGAAGAACGATGCGGTATCCGGCATTTTCCAGAATGCGGCGCGCGGAAAAATAATGTTGTTGCGCGAGAATTTCCGTGGGCGCCATGAGCGCGACTTGATATCCGTTTTCGATGGCGATGATTGCCGCCTGAAAGCTCACGATGGTCTTGCCTGAGCCCACGTCGCCTTGCAGCAAACGCCGCATGGGATGCGGCTTTTGCATATCCTCGGCAATTTCTCTCAAAACCTTCTTCTGCGCCGCCGTGGGATGAAAGGGAAGAATCTTCTTGATGGCAGCGCGCACCCGCTCGTCGAGCCGGAATGCAATTCCAGTTTGCGCCTTCTGTTGGCGTTTTTTCATTTCCAGGCCCAATTCGGTGAAGAACAACTCTTCAAAAATCAATCGCACATGAGCCGGCGTTCGCGATGACTGCAAATCTTCGAAGCTCTCGCCGGCTTCGGGCCAGTGAACTTTCCACAGCGCTTCGCGCGGCGAAACCAGCGCCAACCGCTGGCGGACGGCCGCGGGAATAGTTTCGGGCAAATCGGGCGTGAGATTTTCAAGCGCCGTACGAATCACGCGGCGGAACCATCGCGAGGTTACCCGGCCCTGCCCCGCTGATTCGTAGATGGGGACGATGCGGCCGACTTCGAGCGATGCCACGTTTTTATCCTCGCCGCTGGCGGAATCGCCCAGCACTTCATATTGCGGCTGGATAATCTGTAGTTCTCCATTGCGGGAATCTTGCTCGACTTTGCCATACAGTGCGATCAACTGCCCGGGCTTGAATTTGTCTTGCAGGTAAGTGGCGTTGAACCAGAGGCAGCGCAGGCGGGAGCGGCCCTGGCCCACGGTCAGTTGAAAAATTGGCATGCGGCGCGTGCGAAACAGCCCCGAGTTGCGCACCTCGCCGATGACGGTAGCCATTTCGCCACCGCGTAATTCGGCGATGCCGCGCGGGTTCAGGCGATCTTCGTAACGAAACGGCAGATAATGCAGCAGGTCGCCGACCGTGGCAATGTTCTTGGTCGCGAGAATGTCGGCCAATTTCGGACCAATGCCTTTGACGTATTGAACTGGGGTGGTGAGTTCGAGCATGGCTTGCTGAGATGTTAGCAGTAGGTCATGTTGGGAGTGGCTGGTCTATGGGATTTATCGGCAAACCTCCTCGCGCACCCGAGGCGCGCACTGCTAACGAATCCGTGTTGGGGCGTGCAGAGCGGAGAAGCGGCAGCGCCACAATAAGTGGTTCGCCGTTAACAACCCTCTTCAGCTTTTCTGATACCCTTTCATACCACCGAAAAGGAGAAGCCATGCGAAAATTTTTGCCCGCAATTCTGCTGTGCCTTCTAGCTCTGCCCGCTTTTTCTCAACAGTCCTCCGACAATCCGTTCAGCGCCATCAACAAGGCCGGCTATCGAAGAACAAAGGGAATCCTGCTGCGCTCCGCCGAAAAAATGCCGGAAGAAAACTACAATTTCAAGCCAGTTGATACGGTCCGCAGTTACGGCCAGATCATCGGGCATCTCGCCGACGCGCAGTATCTGTTCTGCTCGCTGGCTTCGGGCGAGAAAAATCCTGGCCTGAACATCGAGAAGACGAAGACTTCGAAAGCCGATCTCGTAGCCGCACTCAAAGAGGCCTTTGCCTATTGCGACAAAGTGTACGAATCCATGACCGATGCCGCGTCGCTTCAAATGGTGAAATTTTTCGGAAATGACGCGCCGGAGTATGCTGTGCTGCAGATCAATGTTGGGCACAACATGGAGCACTACGGAAATCTGGTCACTTACATGCGGATGAAGGGCATCGTCCCACCCACCAGCGAGCAACAGGGAGCGATGCCGGCACAGAAGCCGGCCGATTCGCAGCCTAAGAAATAAAGAGGTTCACGCGGGCGGGCAGAAGTGCCCGCCCGCAAACATGCTTAGTACTTCGGCACCTTGGGGTCCACGCGATCGGCCCAAGCCGTAATTCCGCCGGCAAGATTGTGCACCTTGGTGAATCCCGACTGCTGTAAGAACGCGACCGCTTTCGCGCTGCGGCCGCCCATTTTGCAGTGAACGACGATTTCGCGGCTGGAATCGAGCTCGTTCACGCGCTTGGGGAGATCGTTCAGGGGAATGAGATACCCGCCGAGATTGCAAATCTGATATTCGTGCGGCTCACGCACGTCGAGAACGAAAATATTTTCTTTTGCGTCGAGACGGCGCTTCAATTCTTCCACCTGGATTTCGGGAACTCCATTCGACACTGCTTTTTCCTCCCCGCGAATGCCACAAAATTGGTTGTAGTCTATCAGCTTTGTAACTGTCGGATGCGTGCCGCAGGCCGGGCAGTCGGGATTTTTGCGCAGCTTGAGTTCGCGGAATTTCATGCCGAGGGCGTCGACGAGCAGCAAGCGGCCGATCAACGGCTCACCTACGCCCAGAATTAGTTTGATCACTTCAGTGGCCTGCATCACGCCGACGAGTCCGGGAAGGATGCCGAGCACGCCGCCTTCGGCGCACGAGGGAACCAGCCCGGGCGGCGGCGGTTCCGGATATAGGCAGCGGTAGCAGGGGCCATCTTCGGTGGCGAAGACGCTGGCCTGGCCTTCGAAGCGGAAGATTGATCCGTAGACATTGGGCTTGCCGGTTAGAACGCAGGCGTCATTCACAAGATAGCGGGTGGGAAAGTTGTCGGTGCCGTCGGCGATGACGTCGAACTCGCGGAAAATCTCGAGCGCGTTCTCGCTGCTCAGGCGGGTATCGAAGGTGCGCAGGTTTAAATAAGGATTGATCGCCTTCAGCTTGTCGGCGGCGGAGTCGAGTTTTTTGCGGCCTACATCAGCGGTCGAGTGAATGATCTGGCGCTGCAAATTGGTGTAGTCCACCACATCGAAATCGACCAGGCCGAGGGTGCCCACGCCGGCGGCGGCCAGATACAACGCCAGGGGCGAGCCCAGGCCGCCGGTGCCAATGCACAGAACGCGCGCCGCTTTCAACTTCTGCTGACCCTCCATGCCGACCTCAGGCATGATGAGATGGCGCGAATAGCGCAGGATTTCGTCTTTGCTCAGCGTCTCTGGAATTTGGGTGATGGTGGCCATAAAGTCCTCAACTCAATTTGATTGGATTTTCGGTCGGAGGAAGCAAAGCTGCTAAACACAGGCGGGGCACATACAACAGCGTTTTGTGGCGGATGGCCTCGAATTCATGATGATTAAGCCCGCATCTGATCGAGCGCGCTGCCCGGCCTCTGTTTCGTTACCGGCATTTGGCGGGCAAAAATGCCCGCGCCAACACAAGACCCCTCACCTCGCGCCTCCGGCGATGGAAGGCACGATCGAAATGTTATCACTTTCCTTCAGCGCGGTCTCTTCCTTTTGCAGATAGCGGATGTCTTCGTCGTTCACGTAAAGGTTGACGAAAGCGCGCAATTTGCCGTCTTCCGTATAGAGGTGACGCCGCAGCTCGGGATGCTGTTTGATGAGCGCGTCCATGGCTTCGGCCACGGTAGCGGCATTCACTTCTACGGTAGCTTGCTTGCCCACGTACTGGCGCAGGGGCGTAGGGATATGAATCTTGCTCATGACTGATGATAGAAGATGCAATGGGAATTAGGAAAGATTCATTCTGGTCACTGCTATCTGGGCGAGCGGCGCTTAAGCGAGCACATACATATCCAGGCAAAGGTACGGCTCGGGGGCGCGCTTGCTGCTAATTTCCTAACGGTTGGAACGGCCCCAGCAGGCTGGAGACTCCGGATCGCTTGCGTAATTCACAAAGCAGGGCATTGGCAGCGTTCGTGTAGGTCTTGCTGGGATCGGAGGGATCGGCCCAGACGGCATCGTAGACAATCTGCGCAGCCTCTTTCAAATCAATGTGGAGTGCAGCCTCGCACACATCGACCCGCTCTTGCAGGCGATCGTAACACGGCTTGCAAATCGTGGCGGGCTCGGAGCCCTCGGCGTGGTGTTCGGACAGGGTGCACGATTTCGGCGCCTCAGCAGCCCCAGCCTGAGCTGCTAACAATTGCAATTTGAACTCTTGCAGGAATGCTTCTCTTTCTCTCTCCAAAATGGAGGCATCGGGCAAAGGCTCGGCCGCGGACTGAATTTTTGGCATCCGGGGGACGATATTCGGCGAAACTCGCTCTTTGCTATGGCAGGTCGGGCAGCTGTCGAGATTGGCGGGATAGTAGAGCCGGCACTTGGCGCAAGGCAGGCCATAGCCGAAGTGTTTCCCTGAAGGGGCGTCCGTCCCAATTGCGCTTTGAGCATGAAGGACATCAGCCTGTGCATCGCGGTGTCCTTCGTTTTCGGGCAGCACAGACTGCGCTGCTTTTGCCGCAGCCGCTTGCGAGGATCGAGTAAGGTCCATAGTGCGTTACTCCGGATGGCTTCCACCCCAAATTTCGAAAGCTGGATTTGAAAGCCGGATGTCGAACCGAATTTCGCGAAAAAAACTTAATTCAGTCTAAGCATTCTCACGGCGCCCTCATAAATACCGGGAGTACACTCGGCGGCACTGTCCCAATGGCGACGCCTTACCGTGAACTCGTCTGCCTCATCAGCTTCAGCAGTTCCTCTCGGCGGGCGCGATAGAGCTGGCGCCCGGGATCGAGACGTGCGGCGATTTCCAGTTCGGATAAAGCTTCGTCATAGCGGTCCATGCTCATCAGGCAGGCCGCAAGCGAGTAGTGGTTATCGGGGGAAGGATTGAGGCGAAGCGCTTCACGAAATTCTTTCTCCGCGGCCTGGCTTTGCTGCTGCCGAAACAGCGCCATGCCGAGAACATGGTGAGCGCTGTCGGAGTCCGGATTCAGGGCAACTGCAAGGCGCAGTTCGCGAATGCTGTCTTCAAGCTTGTCATCGAGCAGCAAGGCTTCACCCAGGGCACGATGCTGGGCCGAATCGGTTGGATTTTGCTGCACCGCCAGTTGCAGTTCGCTGATCGCGTTAGGGTAATCTTTTTTCGACATGTAAGCGCGAGCGAGGCAAGGATGTCCCTGGACCCACTCGGGATGCTGTTGGTAGAGCTGGCGCAGCTCAACCATGGCGGCGTCGAAGTTTCCCTTATCGCAGTACGTGTTACCTAGATTGTTGCGCACCGAGGCGTCGTCCGGCGCAAGCCGCTTGGCTTCCTTGTACTCGGCGATAGCCTCATCGAACTTGCTTTGTTCGTGCAGGATCAGCGCCAGGTTGGAATGCGCTTGCCAGAATCCGGGATTCAGATGAATGGCGTTGCGATAGGCGGCAATAGCTCCAGGAAGATCTCGATCGGCATGAAGGGTAATGCCGAGATCGTAATAGGTATCGGCATTTCGGGGATCGCGCGTCAGCGACTCCAGGAACGCGTGCGCGGAAGCTGCATATTGCTCATTAGAGTACAAGCCAAGGCCGAGGATCTGGTAGGCTTCGGCATTTTCGGGATCCATGCTCAGCGCGGTGCGCGCCTCGGCGATCGAGTTCGGGCCGTCATCGAGGCGGTAAAAAATGTACGCGAAGGTGATGTGATTTTCCGGGAAATCGGGCATGAGCTTGGCCGCGAGCGTGATCTCGTCGAAGGCATCGTCCCAGCGCTCTTGCTGGCGTAGCATAGTACCCAACGCGAAATGCAGGGCAGCATTTTGAGGTTCGGAGTTCAGAGCCCGACGCAATTCCAATTCGGCTTCATGAAAGCGGCGCGCGCGGGAATCGATTGCGGCCTGGAGCAGATCTGCGGGGATTTCAGAGGACGCGTTTTCGGCTAACGCGGCCGGCGTGGGCTTCAGAGTAGTCAGCGCGTGCACGAGATTCGCGTCGGCACCAGCCGCCTCCAGCTGACGGATCTGTTCCTTGCCTAAAGCGTTCGAGATTTCCCGCTCTTGAACGATGCGAATCAGGCGGCTGCTGGGGACACCGGAGGCCAGCCACGCCACCAGCTGGCTGGAGTTTACCGGTTGCGTCTGGCTGAAGGCCTGAGACACAGCCATGCACAGGAAAAAAAGACAAAAAGACAGCCTAGGGCACTTCACTCGACTTCTCCCCCGAAAGGTTAGGCTTGCTGGGTTTGGGTGCTACGGGTCGATCGCTGGGTCGAACCGCAATGCTACCTTAATCCGGTAGGAAGGCGAAGGTAAGATTACGGAAGTCACACGCCGGCGCCGGCGTATTTGAACTTGGCCTCCGGCGCTCGTATACTTACAGCCCGCTATGAAGGTGGTAGTCATCATTCCGGCCGCGGGGTTAGGGACGCGCATGGCGCCCGTGACCGCCGGGAGAGGCAAACAGAAGAACGCGCCGCCCTCGAAACAGTTTACTGAGCTGGGTGGCACGCCGATTCTCATCCATACGCTGCGCAAGTTTGCTGCTGTTGCTGGGGTCAGCGAGATATGGATTGCCCTGCGGGAGAACGAGATCGCCGGATTTCGCGCACGGCTCGAGAGCGAAGCCAACGACCTGTTGAAGAAGAGGATTGAACTGGTTGAAGGGGGGGAACACCGTCAGCAGTCGGTGCAGGGCGCGCTCAATGCGGTTACTGCCTCTGCGAACGACATCATTCTAGTGCATGATGCGGTGCGTCCGTTTGTAACCGCAGAAATTATTAATGATGTCATCGCCGCGGCGCAGAAATACGGCGCGGCCATCGCCGGAATGCCGGCCGTCGACACGGTAAAACAGGTGGAGCGTACGGCCGAGGGAGCTTTGATCAAAGCTACCATCCCTCGCGCCGCCATCGTGCTGGCGCAGACTCCGCAGGGATTTCGTTACGAAGTGATCAAGAAGGCATTCGACGAAGCTTCGGCTGATGGATTCCTCGGAACCGACGAAGCCTCGCTGGTCGAGCGTTCCGGGCACGAGGTCGCGGTGGTCATGGGATCGCCGCGCAATATCAAAATCACCGCCCCATCTGACATGGAACTTGCCGAGTTCTACCTCAACGGCAGCGATCGCCACTAAGCTCCCATGCCAACGACCAACGACCAACGACTAATGACCCGCATCGGCTATGGTTTCGACTCTCACGAATTCCACTCGGGCATACCGTTGAGAATTGGCGGAATCACGCTGGCTCAGGATCGCGGATTGAGCGGTCACTCCGATGGCGATGTGCTGCTGCACGCAATCACCGACGCTCTGCTCGGTGCCATAGCCGCGCCCGATATCGGAGCTCTGTTTCCGCCATCAAATCCGAAGTGGAAAGGTGCGGATTCCTCCGTGTTTCTGCGCGAAGCGCTGAAACGCGTGCGTGACGCGGGATATGGCCTAGCGAATCTCGACGCGACTCTGATTCTGGCTGCACCGAAAATCTTGCCGCATGCGGCCGCCATTTGCGGGCATGTGGCGGAATTGCTCAGGGTTCAGCCTGATTGCGTAGGGTTAAAGGCGAAGACTCCCGAAGGTTTGAATCTGGAGAACACGGCTGTTGCTCATGTCGTAGTGCTGCTCGAGCGCACCAAACGGGCGCGAAATGCAACTAGCAAAAGAACGCGAAGGTGAGTTACTTTCTGTGCGCTGCGGCGGCATCGATGAGAGCGCGAAAAATTGCGCGTGAGGGTGCATCGTCATCGACCGAGCGTTCGGGATGCCACTGCACGGCCACCACGAAATGTTCAGGATCAGTTCCTTCAAGAGCTTCGATGATGCCGTCATCGGGGCAACTGGCGGAGACACGCAGGCCTTCGCCGGTCGTGTCTGCGGATTGGTGATGCGACGAATTCACAGGCAGCTTCGATTGCGTCCCGTCGGATAGCCGGCTCTCCCCACACAAAATTTCTGCCAGTTTTGAGCCTCTTTCAAGCTCGACCGAATGCGCCACCGCAACCTTCCTGCCGGCATCATGATTGACGCGTGTGCGCAGGTCTTCCGGCAGAAAATCTGGAATGTGTTGAATGAGCGATCCGGCACGAAAAACGTTAAGGCTTTGCAGCCCGTAACAGATGCCGAGGATGGGCTTGCGAAAAGCATAAGCATCTTGCAACAGCAGCGTGTCCGTGGAATCCCGCATTGCGTCGCAAGCGGCGCTGCGCGGTGAGCGT
>JASIKQ010000524.1 GCA_030049565.1 Candidatus Sulfotelmatobacter sp. | reverse complement strand
CGCTTCAGCACGGCCTCGATGCTCTCATTTACCTTGCGCAGCGGCTCGCGGATATTGCAACGCTCGCTCTGGCCACAAGCTCCGCGAGTAGTAACGCAGGAGGTGATGAACAGCGGACCGTCAATCGCCTGAATCACTTCAAAAGCCGAAATCGTATGGGCCGCGCGCGCCAGCCGGTAACCGCCGTTGGTGCCGTGTTGAGATTGCAGCAGCCCGGCTTTCGCCAGCTTTTGCAGAATCTTTGCCAGCGCTTCGGGCGGGATTCCGAACGAATCGGCCACATCCTTCGCACTCGCGCTGCCGACTCCCGCGGCGGAATGATCGGCCAGATGCTTCATCGCCATCAGCGCATAGTCCGCCTTTTTCGTCAGTTTCAGCATGCGGCACGAAACAGCGATATCCGACCTTTTTCGTCGTAATTCATTCTACGTTAGTTTAGCCGGGTTGCGCAAGCCCTGCGGGTCAAGTGGCAAAAAGCAGCTTCGAACGGTAACTGTCAAGGATTGAATAGCTTATGGTCCGGCGACATTTTTGGTCGGAATTTGATGATTGAGGGTAACAGGTGTGTCTTAGTGGAGGACTCGAATAAGCTGATCTGCAATATTGAAGCACTTGACAAGTGCGAAAGCCGGGCTAAAATACCGGGAAATTCCCGCGAATCCGCCCTATGCATTTTGCGGCAGGGGCGGCGCTCCGGATTTATGAGCACGAAGCCGTCCTCTCACCCTCAAGACGTAAAGCCGCCATGCAAACATCCGCGCGTGCAGATAGTGAGCCGCGATGAAGATGCCGAATTTGTCGAGTGCCTGGAATGCCGCGAGGTGTTTGAATCGAGCGAACTCAAAGACATGAGCATCGAGGAACGGACGGAACGCGAAGCTAAGGAGTAGTCCGAAAAAGCTGATATCCTTCCTTTCACCTTATTCTGCCCACATCACCAAGGTAACGAGCGCGAGTGCATTTGGCGCTTGTTCACCATATTAATGTCTTGTTACTCTGCGTGCGGGGGCGTGCGTTCCGCACGTGCATACTCATGCCTGCCGTAGCGTTGGTGGTCGACGATTCCATGTTGATCCGCTATACCGTGTGTCGCTTCCTCGAAGAACGCGGCTTTGCGGTGGAATCCGCCACCAATGGCGCCGAGGCGTTGCGGATTCTTGAACGCCTAACCCCTGACCTGGTGGTCACGGATATGCAGATGCCAACCATGTCGGGCAGCGAACTGATTACCGCGTTAAAGCAAAGCCAAAAAACTGCCAATGTTCCCATTATTATTGTGGCGGGCCGCGCCAGCGGCTTCGATGAAAAAGAAAAACGCGCGAACTTTGCCATCTATAAGGATATCGACATTCAGACGCAGCTCCAGAAAGCGCTGGATGCGGTGATGGGCAAAGCCAATCAGCAGCGTGCAGGAGTGTAGCTCATCTCAAGAGTTCGCCGAAAATAGACTCCTTGTCAGGCATCAGACGCGCGTACGGATGTTTCCGGCCTGGAGCAACTCTCCGTCAGTGGGACTACACTGATACCGTCACCTTTGACCGTGCGCAGCGAGGTCTGACAAGTGAGTCAGCGAATTGCTTTCGGTGTTATCGGCGGCTATGGAGGGACAGGGAAGAATGCAGTAGCTGAACTCTGGAAATCGTGCAGCGCAGATCTTCTGATCGGAGGACGAGACCTTCGCCAAAGCCGGGGCACTCGCGGCGCAATTCGACAATAGAGTATCGGCCGCGCGCGTAGATGTTCTCGATGCCGGTTCATTGGACAACTTCTGCCAGCGCTGCTCGATTATCGTTAACTGCTCGTCGCCGGGCATGATCCTCCAGGATCGCGTGGCGCAGGCCGCGCTTCGCGCACGCTGCCACTACGTTGATGCCGCATCTTTGATGACCGTCAAAGAGGGCATACTTCCTCACAGTCAAGCCATCAACGATGCGGGATTGTCCTTCGTAATCTCGGCGGGGTGGTTTCCTGGCATCAGCGAAATACTGCCCCTTTATGCCGACGCTCAGGCCAGGACCAAAATGGATAGCGTCGAATGCTCGACGGTTTATTTTGGCGACACCAGCGCGTGGTCAGAAAACGCAATGCGGGAAGCTGCGTGGCTAATCCGGCGCCTGGGCGCAAGCCGGCGAGGATATTACCGTAACGGCAAGTGGGTTCGCGCCGGCCTATTCAACGCTGCTCGTCAAGTCGACTTGGGGGGCCCTCTCGGGCGGCGCCAGTGCTATTTGTTTTCCAATCCTGAATTCAGTGAGGTCGGTGACCGGCTCACCGATTGCACCTTGTCTTCCTATGGCTGCTTGCCGGGCTGGAGAACCGCGGCCGCCTCCACACTCATTAGCCTGTTGCCCATTTCCGACAAGTTAGGCGGCCGGCTTCTGCGCCATGCTTTCCGCAAGAATCCGCTTCCGGTCGGCGGATTTATCATTGTTCACCTCGAAGGGCGTTCTCACGGGCGCAAGCAAGCTTTGCGAATTCAGTTTGCCTACCAGGATGGGCGCGAGTACTGGGTGAACGGACTTGTGCCAGCCGCCGTCGCACGCATGATCTGCGAGGGCCGAGTTCAGGCGGGGGTTAACTTTCTGGCGAGCGCAGTGGATCCCGTGGCGTTCGTGACTGAGCTACGCAACGCGGGCCTCGACCTGAGCGAAAACTTCGAGCCTCAGGGGACAGAGTAGCCCCTGACCCCGAAGTAATCTGCTTTGCCCGCAAGATCCGG
>JASIKQ010000523.1 GCA_030049565.1 Candidatus Sulfotelmatobacter sp. | reverse complement strand
GATAGCTCACGGCATACAGCTATTGCTTACCTCGAATCTGGGCTACAACGAAGTGGGCACCAGCACGGCCGTGCTGCAATCGACCACTGCAAAGACCTACAGTGCGGCGAACCTGAAGGGAGATTTCAGTTTCGTATATAACGACTGGACCGCCGACCCAAGCCAACCCGACGATGACGGAGACGGGCTTTTCATTTTTGACGGGAAGGGGAACGTCAAGGGATCGTCGAGCGATATGCAGGGCGGCACATTGCAAACCGAGACCTTCACCGGCACCTACACGGTGAACTCTGACGGTAGTGGCGCCATCTCGCTGAGCACCGGTGAACAATATGCTTTTGTGCTGAACACGGCAACCGGAAACCTCGCCCAGGGATTGCAATTCGTGCAGACCAATACGACCGGGAACCTCGCCATCTGCGGAACTGCGCACAAGCAGTAAGGGAACGCACGCAGGCAGCGCGGGCAATCTATATGCGGCGGGTGGCCCACCCTTGCGCACGTTGCAAGGGTGCGGTTCACCGCTGCCATAAGCGCATTGTTTCGCGTCCGGCTTTAGCCGCCGAGGTAACCATGTCGGCCAGCGTATAAGTTTTTCCGCAGCCTGCTAGCGTCCACCCGGTCTAGGCGCGACGGTATCCAGCGCCAGATTCAGTTCGAGCACGTTCACGCGCGCCTCGCCCAAAAATCCAAACTGGCGCGGTTCCGTATGCTGGCGAACGAGTTCGCGCACCTGATCCTCGCTGATGCCGCGCTGCTTGGCGATCCGCGGAACCTGAAACTCCGCCGCTGCGGGCGTGATGTCGGGATCAAGCCCGGATCCAGAAGAGGTCACCAGATCGACCGGAACCGGCGCGCCGGGATTTTCCGCTTGCAGCGTGGCCACATCTGCTTTTACGCGGTCGACGAGCTGATGATTCGTCGGCCCCAAAAACGATGCATTCGAGTTGCTGGCGTCGTATCCATTGCCGGCGAGCGACAGTCGCGAGTGAAAATAGGCCGGGCTTGAAAACGCCTGCCCGATCAGCCGCGAGCCGACTAGCTTGCCGTTGGCCTCAATCAGTTCCCCATTCGCTTTCTTCGGAAATATGATTTGCGCCAGCCCCGTGACGATCAGCGGGTAGATAATCCCCAGCAGAATGGTGGTCGCAATCGTCATCAAAATTGCAGTGATCAGATTTTTCTTCATAACAAGTCTCCTTACGCCAAGCCAGCTCTGGTAATAATCATGTCGATGAGCTTGATCCCGATAAACGGAATGATGATGCCGCCCACGCCGTAAATCCAGAGATTGTTGCGCAACAGCGCGGCCGCACCCATGGGTTTATACTTCACGCCGCGAAGCGCCAGCGGAATCAGCGCGATGATGATCAAGGCGTTGAAAATTACCGCTGAAAGCACGGCAGATTGCGGCGTCTGCAGGCGCATAATGTTCAGCGCGTTGAGCACCGGGAATGTGCCCGCGAACATCGCCGGGATGATGGCAAAGTACTTCGCCACGTCGTTGGCAATTGAGAAGGTAGTGAGCGAGCCGCGAGTCATGAGCAACTGCTTGCCGATTTCCACGATCTCGATGAGTTTGGTGGGATTCGAATCAAGATCGACCATGTTTCCCGCTTCCTTGGCGGCTTGCGTGCCGGTATTCATCGCCACGCCTACGTCGGCCTGGGCCAGCGCCGGCGCGTCATTGGTGCCATCGCCGGTCATGGCCACGAGCTTGCCTTCGGCCTGCTCTTTACGGATGAGATCCATCTTCTCCTTCGGCGTCGCCTGAGCGAGAAAATCGTCGACCCCCGCTTCGCGCGCGATTGCCGCCGCTGTCAATGGGTTGTCGCCAGTGATCATCACGGTCTTGATGCCCATGGCCCGTAATTGATCGAAGCGCTGCCTCATGCCGCCTTTGACGATGTCCTTAAGCTGAATAACCCCGAGGGCACGCCCGTTTTCTGCGACCACCAGAGGCGTTCCACCGGAGCGCGAAATGGCGTCGACGGTTTCGCGAACTTCTTTGGGCAGAGAACTTCCCTGCTGCTCGAGATATTTCGCGATCGCGTCGGCCGCGCCCTTGCGGATGGAGCGCCCATCCATGTTGACGCCCGACATGCGGGTGGTGGCGCTGAAGGGAATGAACTCGGCATCGTGCGATCCCACCTCGCGCCCGCGCAGTCCGTATTTTTCTTTGGCCAGAACGACGATCGAGCGGCCCTCGGGAGTTTCATCGGCCAGCGAAGAAAGCTGAGCTGCGTCTGCCAGCATAGCCTCGGTCACGCTCGGCGCAGTAAAGAACTCAGTCGCCTGGCGGTTACCCAGCGTGATTGTGCCGGTTTTATCGAGCAGAAGCGTGTTCACGTCTCCGGCAGCTTCGACCGCGCGCCCCGACATGGCGAGAACATTGTGCTGGACGAGCCGGTCCATGCCGGCAATTCCGATGGCGGAGAGCAATCCGCCGATCGTAGTTGGAATCAGGCAGACTAGCAGCGAAACGAGCACGAACACGGTCTGCGGCGAACCGGAGTAGATCGCGAATGGCTGCAGTGTGACTACCGCCAATAAGAAGATGATCGTCAAACCTGCCAGCAGAATATTCAGCGCAATTTCGTTCGGTGTCTTCTGCCGCTCCGCGCCTTCCACCAGTGCGATCATGCGATCGAGAAATGTCTCGCCGGGATTGGAAGTGATCTTGATGCG
>JASIKQ010000522.1 GCA_030049565.1 Candidatus Sulfotelmatobacter sp. | reverse complement strand
TGATCTTTGCGCGGCTCGGGATCGGGAATATCTTCATACATCAAAACCTCCGGCCCACCGAACTGATGAATGCGAACGGCTCTCATAGGATCGTTCTCCTGTGACGTAAGAGGCTAGCACAAGGCAATATTTAAAAAACTGACTAATTCCCGATACCGAAATCGACTGAATTTTTCGCATCCAGCGGTCACGTTCGTTATTGACTTCGCATACCAATTAGACGCAGCCATGGAGATGGTTTGGCGGACCGTCGTACCCACTGGTGTTGAAAAGCGAAAACCCCCGGCCTGATGACGTTAGAGCTTTCGTTTTCTCCGGTTGACTCTGGCGGCGACTCCGCCGGAAAAGTGGGGTCCAATCCTGGGCTCGCTTCTGCAAGCGGCTGAATTCCCGAGAACGTCCGCACTTGCTTACGACGCGAAACCCTGCGCTAGGCTGTCAGCGGTGACCGCAGGACCTCGCATCTGGCCAGTCTGGCATCAATCTCCGCAAAAAGAATATCGCTCGCTGGCGACGGCCGGCCCGACCGGCGGAGAATCACGCGTAACTCATCAGCAAGCTCCTTCATTTCGTCCAAGGACGTATCCAAATGCGTTTGCAAGCCTATGGCAGCTAGGCGACTGTCGAACAAGCGCCGCATGCAGAAAAGCAGAATCGGCTCCGGAATCCATTCCAGCAGCCGTGTGGCCGACGGTTTCAGTGGAACGCCGATTGCACGGAGCGCGCGAAAGGCTTCGCGGCAGCCTTGCAAGAATAGCTTCATGGCCTCGGGCGTATGCGCACACTGGCGGACATCGCCCCCCGCCATGTAGACTGCGCCCGCGCAAGCCGGCAGGGCCGCCGCGTGGGTCTTCAGGTAGGCATCGACGTTTTTCACGACTCGCGCGGAAAGCCCGGCGCGGCGGAACAGTTGCCCGATTGCTTCGGTGCGAGGCGTGGGTACACCGTCCAATTCGCCGAAGAGGAGCGGCATCCAGCCTTGCCAGAAATAGCGCACCACGTGCCCTTCACGCGCCCCGGCCGCATTGGCCCCTCCCAGCAGTACACGTTCGCGGCCCAGAGCCTCGATCATGCGCTGGGGGCCAGCGACATTGTTGCCCAGGAAGAGCACGCTAGGAATGCGATGATTCTGCGCCAGGGCGGGAAGAATCGATGGGATCTGATTTGCCCGCATCACCACAATGGCCAAATCGTAGGCGTCCTCGGAACCGAGTTGATCCACCAGGCGAACTTGAGTAGTTGTGCGCCGTCCCGTTCGAAAGTCCTCGAGCACAACCCCGTATTGCCGTAGATCCGCCAGGCGGCGGCCACGCGCCAGCAACGTAACATCCTGCCCTGCCTCTGTTAGCCGGGCAGCGTTGAAGCTGCCGATCACGCCGGCGCCCAATATCAGGACCCTCATAGTGATGTCCTCGGGCTCGTATCGAGCATAGCCCCGCCAGCGCTCCTTTCCAAGCCGTTTATATTGACTTGTCCCAAGACAGACCCAATAATCGAGGTTGGATGGACATTTACGAGCAAATCGTGCAGCTCCGCCGCGAGGGGCGGCGGGGCGCGGTGGCTACCATCGTGAACGTGCGCGGCTCGATCCCTTCGTTCCGCACCGCAAAGATGCTGGTACGCGATGACGGATCGATCGTCGGCACCATCGGCGGCGGTTGCGTCGAAGCCGATGTGTGGCAGGCGGCGCGGGAGGTCATGGAATTGGAGAAGCCGCGCACGCTCAGTTTCGATCTGAACCAGGATCCGAAATACGACACGGGTTTGGTCTGCGGCGGTACGCTGGAGGTGTTTGTCGAGCCGATCTTACCTCCAGCATTACTTTATCTTTTCGGTGCGGGGCATGTTGCTATAAACGTTTGTCATATTGCGGCGCAGGCTGGATTCGACGTCATCGTGGCCGACGATCGTACCTCATATGCCAGCAAAGAACGTTTCCCGGCTGCGCGCGAGATTCATGCGCTCGACTTCGATGAGGCGATGCGTAAGCTCGATCCCAACGAATCCTCTTTCATCGTGATCGTCACGCGCGGCCATCGCGACGACATGCGCATCCTGCGCTGGGCAGTGCAGACTCGCGCCCGCTATATTGGAATGATCGGCTCCAAGCGCAAAGTGATCGGGATTTTCAAGACGCTGCAACAGGAGGGCATTCCCCCACACCTGTTCGATCGCGTTCACGCGCCGATTGGCCTCAACATTGGAGCTGTTACCCCAGAAGAGATCGCGGTGGCCATCACGGCAGAGTTAATTGCTATCCGCCGCCACGCAGAAACGGAGCTGCCGCATATGAGCTGGTTTCTGCGGAACGAAGCCGGGAACGGGGTCGACGAAACGTCGAAAGCACAATCCTGCTGCGACGAGAAGGAATAAACCGTTACGCTGGTGCCGAGATTCTCCCAGATATCTTAACTGCCATGACGCGCGCTCCCAGCTTCGCCGGACTGATTCTCGCCGCCGGTGAATCCTCGCGCATGGGGCGCGATAAAGCTCTGCTGCCGTGGCCACCTTCCCCGGCGGGCCAGACATCTTCCACGGAAACATTCCTCTCCGCGGCGATTCGCTCATTATTACCGGTTTGTGATTTCGTCGTGGTGGTGGCAGGAAAGAATGCATCCGAGTTAGAGCTCATTGCCTATTCAGAGGGAGCGTCCCTGGTGGTAAATCCTGATCCCAGCCGCGGTCAGTTCAGTTCATTACAAGTCGGGCTGCAAGACGTTCTCAACCATGGCCGCGATGCTGCCATCGTTACGCTGGTCGATCGTCCTCCAGTCGCTGTCGAGACCATCCGGACGCTGCGCGAGTCGTTTAAATCTGCCAATGAGAATATATGGGCGGTTGTGCCGGTGTTTTCCGGCACACACGGGCATCCCTACGTTGTCGGCCGCGAAATGATGGACGCCTTTCTGCGCGTGCCGCCCACATCGACTGCGCGCGAAGTCGAACATCAGCACGAGCAGCACATTCAATATGTGCCAGTTGACGACCCTCTGGTCGCGTTGAATGTTAATACACCGGAGGAATACGCGGCGCTGGCGCAGAAGAAGATGTCAATCGCCGATGTTGGTTAGCGACTCGTTCGATTGTGCCTTTTGCTTCCTTCACGCTATCGTTGGTATACCAAGATCACCGAGGGGAAAGAGTTGCATCGCTCTGCCTACGAGTTTGTGGACTCCATTCTTCGCGACCATCCGCACGTAGCCGCATTCGACTGCGACGGCACTCTTTGGTCGGGCGATGCCGGAGAGCGCTTCTTCTATTGGGAGTTCACAAACGACTCCGTTTTTCCCGACAGCAATCACCGTGAGACTCTTAGCCGCTTCTGGCGCGATCGTTATGCGGCATATAAGCGCGGCAAGGTTGATGAGTCCACGATGTGCGGCGAGATGGTGACGCTGCATCGTGGCATTCCGGAGCGCAAACTGCTCGAGGCGGCCATCCGCTTTTTCGATGATCTTTTTGTCGCGCAGATATTTCCTGAGATGCGCGAAGTGATTCGCCGGCTGCAGCAGAATGGCTGCGAGGTCTGGGTGGTTTCCTCTTCTAACGAATGGGTTATCCGCGCCGGAATGAGACATTTCGACATAGCGGAAAAACGAATTCTCGCGGCGTCGGTTGAAATTGAAGACGGAGTTGCTACGGAGCGTCTTGTTCGGGTGCCCTCGGGACCGGATAAGGCCGTCGCGCTGCGCGGAGTCTTAAATAAGCCAATCGACGTCGCGTTCGGCAATGCGCGCTGGGATACGGAAATGCTGGCTATGGCAAAGGAGGCCGTTGCTGTGAATCCGAATCCGGACTTGGAATCCACGGCGCGCCAGCAGAAATGGCAGATCTATTTTCCAGACGGCACAGGTCGAAGAGTTTCGTCGAAGCGTTCCCTAGATTCCATAGATATGGATAAGGACTAGGCCATGAATGACCTTTAGCATCCATCCTTCTGCGCGGCTGACCCACACTGCTTATTCTGAACCTTTTCCTCAGCATATCTATCCAACACTGCTTATGGATCTCTACGGGCTCATGGCACGCCACGGATATAGCCTGACCTTCGGCCTGTTACTGGCGGAAGCTTGCGGGCTTCCCTTCCCAGCGGCCATCGCTTTAATCGCGGCGGGCGCGGCCGTGGGGGTACATGCTCTGTGGGGTCCGTATGTTTTGTGCGCTGCGCTTGCCGCTCTGCTGTTGGGCGATACCGTGCAGTTTTTTCTTGGGCGATACACAGGCTGGGCGCTGCTGGGATTCCTGTGCCGCATCTCCATCAATCCCGAAACCTGCATTCTGCGCTCGGCGGAATCTTTTTATAAACGCGGCAAGGTCACGCTGGTGATCGCCAAGTTCATCCCCGGGGTGAACACCATGGCAGCGCCCCTTGCCGGCAGCATGAAGATGCGCTATGGGCAGTTCTTGCAGCTGGAACTTGCAGGGGCCGCGCTGTATTCGGCGACCTACCTTCTGCTGGGCTATCTTTCCCACGATTTCCTGGCAGCCCTCCTGCGCGGCTTTCACGCCGCAGGACGAGCCATGGAACTTGTGGTTCTGGCAGCTCTCGTTGGCTATGTGATTTACCGCGTCGTGCAATATCAGAAACACAAGATGTATCGGGTGGTGCCGCGCGTGCAGGTGCAGGAGTTGGCCGCTCGTCTGGCGTCGGAAGATGCGAATCACGTGCTGATCGTGGATGTTCGCAGCCACGGCTATTACGATTCCGGTGCCGCGCGCATAAAAAACTCAATCCGCATCGAACCCAATAACCTCGACGAGGAGATCAAGAATCTTCCCAAAGACAAGGATATCTATCTCTATTGCACTTGAGCGCGCGAGGCGACCAGCGCCCGGGTGGCGCACCTGCTGCGGGAAAAAGGATTCCACACGTTCGTCATTGTCGGCGGACTCACCGCCTGGCGCAAGGCCGGCGAGCCAGTGGAGCCGGTACCGAAAGATGATTTAGTGAGGCTGCCAACGTTCAATTAGCCGCAGGTTCTCGAAATCCATTCGCCGTGGCCGGCACACAAACTGGCGAGCGCGGCCGCACGCGTGAACTCAGGCCGGAGTCACAGATAGCCGAGGCTGCTAATGCAGCTTGCAGAGACTTCGACGCGGCAATTCCTCTCATTTTGCGGCCGATACTGACTTCACCGTGATCGTGTCTCCTTTGGCGGTTCCGGTAACTTTGGCCTGCTCCCACGCAAGCTGATTGAGTTTGTCGAGGTTGGCTTGGTCTGAGGTGTCAAGGATGTAAACCTTGTCGCCAACCACCAGCGCGTAATTTGCGCCCTTCTTCACGCAGGCGCGAACGCATGTGGCAGGATCCATTCCCTCGCTATGTTTGGCGCCGCACATGGCATCGCTCACTTTGCCGGTAAAAGTCTGCGTGCCCGCGGCCAGCGCGGGCATGCCAATCAGTAAGATGCTCATCGCTCCCGTGGCCATCCAGATTTGTAACTTTCGCAAGCTCGACATGATTTCTTCCTTTCGGCTGAATGATTCTGCTGTTGCTATTTTGAACACATCCGCAAAGAAAATCTATACTGACTTATGGCGTCCAACAAAGAAATTGAAGTGAAGTTTCGCGTTGGGAACGTCCGTGCACTGGCTCGCCAGCTGAAGGAAGCCGGCTTTCACAAGAAAACTCCCCGCACTCACGAAATGAACACGCTGTACGACTTGCCCGGGGCCAAGTTACGCAAGCGCAAGGAACTGCTGCGACTGCGGCAGTACGGGAAAGAGTGGAAGATCACGCACAAGAGCGGTACCAAGGTCGGCCGACATAGCAGCCGTCAGGAATTGGAAACGAAGGTCGACGACGGAAAAAGGATGGACGCCATTCTGCGTGCGTTGGGGTATGAGCCTTCCTTTCGCTACGAAAAATTTCGCGCCGAGTGGACCGATGGCAAGGGGCAGGTTGTAGTGGATGAAACTCCGATTGGGAATTTCGGCGAGATCGAAGGCTCTCCACGATGGATCGACACGACTGCAAAGAAGCTAGGCGTGAATCACGACGAGTACATCATGAAGAACTACGCGACGTTGTTCAGCGACTGGAAGCGGAAAACGAAGAGTAGAGCGAAAGAGATGACGCTTCGGGCGATTGCAAATCGCCAGCAGAAATAGCTTTTCTGCCTCGAAGCCTACGCGCCGTGACACTTTTTATATTTCTTTCCCGA
>JASIKQ010000521.1 GCA_030049565.1 Candidatus Sulfotelmatobacter sp. | reverse complement strand
GTCGTGGGCCAGCTCGTCTCGATCTCAGGCGCAGTACCGTCCTACTTCAACGTCACCAACGCGACCATTCTCAGCGTGTCCGCACCAGCATCGCCCGACGTAGGCGTCTACACGATCACCTTCGCGCTCACGAACTCGAACATTCTGACCACACCGTCGCCGGGGATCGCCGTCGCGCCGCAGGTGGAAGTCGGCGACGCGCTGGTCGCGGAATCCTCATCCGCTGCCGCGCTCCAGTCGAACGTCAATCCCGCGCAGGGGCGCACGGTGCGCTTCGACGTATCCTTCCCCATCCTCCCAGGCGCGGCGACGATCAACGCGCAATACGCAGACCTCGACATCGACACCGAATATCAGCTCCTTGGTACAGTCGCAGTCGTCCTCGGAGGCGTCGTTCAAGGTGCAACAGCGAATGGGCCGAACAGCGCGTCGGCGCAATTCTCCGGCGTAACTGCCAACTTCGTCCGCTTTAGTATCCCGCAGTCGGGCCTCGCTGGCTATGCGAGCGCGACGATAGTGGGAAAAGTCATGGTCTAACTCTATGAGAAAATTAATCGCCGTTGCATTCCTTTTGGCCCTGCTGACTGGAGTGGCTGTGGCGCAGTTCGGGCCGCAGCAACAGGTGATCCCGTGGCGGCCCACGAAGCCCGCAGGCAATCCTCCCTATCCGCTGGTCTATATGTACTTCGATCCCACCAGCAATACGTTCGAGTGCATCAATTCGAGCGGGACGAATCTGTGCGCCGGGTCGGGAAGCGGCACGGTCACAAGCATCGCCGCCGGGACAGGATTGAGCGCCAGCCCAAGCAGCCCCATCACCAGCAGCGGAACGCTCAACATCGCTAGCAGTTACCAACTGCCACAGAGTTGTAGTGCGAATCAGGTCGCACAGTGGAACGGTTCGGCGTGGGTATGTGCCAGCGCGGGGACTGGGAACGTTTCCTCCTCAACTCTCACCGGATCAGGCGTGGGCGGCCTATTGCAACTCAGCACGAACACCAGCGACACCGTTGAGAACTCGCCGAGTGAGCTGTATGTTGATGGCACGAGCAACACGTTCCTGAGTTCCAATGCTGCCATCGCATCTCCCCTTTGCGGCGAAGCCTTCGGATCATTCTTAGCCACTGGCGGATGCGATGTTTATTCCCGCGTTCCTGAAACGTTCAACACAAACCCGTTCTTTACTCAAGGCAATACCGCTGTAGAGAATTCTGTCCATCTTCATTTGGCTGGCGCGAACGTGCAATTCGCGGGAGCGCCATATCTGACTAATTCGCAGATCATTATTCCTGCATTCAGTACGCTCGAAGGCTCGACAGTTACTGGCTCCGTAGTTGCCCTTGGTCCGGACTTTCCCTCTGGAAATGCGCCCCCCTCCGCCGCCCCAACACTTGCCTTGACGAGCGGCGGAAGCCTTACCAGCGGTACTTCCTACCTCGTGGCTACGGCCTATCAGACGCCGAATGGCCAGACCGACCAGAGCCCGATTGCGGCGATTACTCCGAGTGGAGGCAATCTTTCGTTTTCCGTTTCTGCGCCATCTTCTCTCGCAACGACCTCCGGCGCGAACAGTCCCTGCGACAGCTTGGGCGGCATGTACGCGAACGGAACGCCCTGCGGCTGGTTCGCCTATGCGACTACGGGTGAGCTGGCTACAGCCACGTCTGCGGTCGCAATTGGCGCAACCAGTATCGGAATTACTGTCGCCACTGGAAGCAATGCCTTCCCGAACTCCGGCACGGCCTACGTTCAAACGCGCACATACGCCCCGTGGTATGGCGTCCCGAAAATCTGGTCATTTACCTGGAACTGTGGTGGGACATGCGGTTCGACTCTCTCTGGAGTAGCGTCAAGCGGTGTAGGTTCTGTAGTTGCTGTTATCCCTGCCGGAGCGCAAATCTGGGTGCCGAGTGGCGGCAACTTCTACGCACAAGGCGGATTGAATGGTAACGGTTCAGCGATGTCCTCCGACGTAGGCAACCTGTCCTGCAATGGCTGCACATTCAGCGGGCAGACCAACGGCCTCACGGTTTCGGCAACTACTGTTTCGGGGGAGTCAGTCGGATCATCCGGCTCGACAACTTACACGTACACACTGACGCAAGGTCCGGTCGGCGCAGGTAGCATCGTAATTACCGCTGACGCGAACCATGAATGTCAGGAAGGCGGAATCGGCATATTCAATGTAAACTCCGCGTCTTCTCATCACTGCGCTGGCGGCTCGATTGACTACAACACTGGCATCATTACGGTGAAGTTCAGCACCGCTACCACATCAGCAGTTGTCGCTGCCTATGACCCCGGCCAGGCGGTTGAGACTCACAACGAAAGCGGCGCAATTGTTCGTCTCGGACTTGGCCAAGGAGTTCAGTTTGCTTCCCGTGTGGAGAATCTGGAAATTGATTGCGCGGTGTGGAACAGCAGTTCTGGGCTGGCGTCCCACGGTCTGCCGTATACCATCGGTGTTATCAATGAGAGTTCGCAGGAACAGGCTGGACTCTATCGCGTATTTCTTCGCAACTGCACTGAGGATTCGGCCTACTGGAACACTGGCAGCGTACAAGATACCCGTGTAGGCGACCAGATTCACATTCAGGGCACGCCGCAGGATACCAACGGCGTCATCACGACCGTAGCAGGCGGAGCGGTATCGGTCGGGGCAACCGGACTGGAAGTAACTTCGATTACGGGATTTCCTGCTCCAGGAAGTGGCAATCCGACCTGCGATGGAACTTTCTGCCAAGCCCTTGTGTTCATTCGCACAGGCACAGGGATTGGGGCGTCATTCCCGATTTACTACACATCCACATCGAGCACGTCCGGCACCTGCACAGCAGGCGGAGCCGCAGGATCGCCATGCTTCCTAGGAATTCCTGCGAGTGGCTACGGTTCAATCACAGCGGCGCAGGGCGCGCCGTCAGGCGGCATCC
>JASIKQ010000520.1 GCA_030049565.1 Candidatus Sulfotelmatobacter sp. | reverse complement strand
CCCAAATGGTGGGAGTTCGACGACGACCCCGTCTGGCTGACGGCGAGCATCGCCTTCGGAATCATCAATCTCGTCTATCTGGGTCTCGCTCTTGTCGGTGGTTTGCGTTCACGAACAGCGTCCAAGCTGGGACTGCTCTTTCTCTTTCTGCTCATGCGCTCCCTTTTTCTCGGCACGCTCGAAAATCCCGAACCCCGCTACACCCTGGAGTGCTACCCGGCCGTCTTAGTCGCCGCTGCAGCCTTGTTTCAAAAAACGAGTCGCCAAGGAACAAACACGAAAAAAACGAATCGTGTTGATCGCAATTCCGCATAGACGCTGAAGTCAACCCGCGCATTCTCTGCCCGACCCTTCCAAACCCCGGACCCAGCCTGTGAAATCGCGTACCCCGCGCGCCAAAGAATCAGCCAACCCCTGAAAATTCAACTTGAACTTCGTGGCCCGCTAGTTGCAAAATAGCGGGCCATCAGGTCCCCCAGGGTCTCAACGTCGTTCTTTCCTGGGAACAAAATCCGAAATGTAATGCCCTTCGCTGCGGGCTGGAGGCTCCATGCGTACACGCGCACGTGTAGTTACTCTGCTGGCCGTTCTAGTCTCGTTCGCCCAAATCTTCAGCTTCGCGCAGAACGCCACCACCTCATTGCGGGGCACGGTGTACGATGCGAAGAAGGCCGTCCTTCCTGGCGCGACCGTGACCCTGACGAACCCTGCGACAGGATTCGCGCGCACGGTCAAGAGCGACAGCCAAGGTAATTATCAATTTCTCGAGCTTCCTCCCGCAAAGTATAACCTCGCCGTGGAGGCCCACGGCTTCGCATTGCTGAAACAAACCGGCCTGGAGTTGCTCGTCGCTACGCCCACAACGTTGAACGTGACCATGGAGGTCACGGGCGGGACGGTTACAGTGGAGGTCAGCGGCACCGCGCCCATGGTCAATACGCAGGATGCCACCCTCGGCCACGCCTTTGGAGCTGATCAGATCGCAGAACTGCCCTTTGAAGGCCGCGATCCCGCCGGCATCCTGAGCTTGCAGAGCGGCGTCGTTTTCACCGGCAACAGCACGCACATTAACAGCGCTGCGGATAGCCGCGCAGGTGCTGTGAACGGGGCGCGCAGCGACCAGAGCAACATTACGCTCGACGGCATCGACAACAACGATGAGCTTCTGGGAACGGCCTTTACCGGCGCCGTCCGCGCGCCCTTGGACTCGCTAGAAGAACTTAAGGTAACCACCAGCAACGCTGATGCTGACATGGGCCGCTCCTCCGGCGGTCAGGTCTCCGAGGTCATCAAGAGCGGTACCAATCACATCCACGGTTCGCTGTATGAATACAACCGACCGCCATTCACCGCAGCCAACGACTGGTTCAATAAAGCCGCTCAGTTACAGGCAGGCGAGTCAAATGTCCCGCCATTTCTCTTGCGTAACACCTTTGGCGCGAACGTCGGCGGGCCAATAGTAAAGGACAAGCTGTTTTTCTTCGCCGCTTATGAGGGCCAGCGCAAGCGCGAAAATCTGCAAGTTACCCGCGAGATACCCAGCGGAATCACTTCGCTTGGTCCGGGCTTGCGCGGAGGGTCGATGAGCTATCCCTGCACCGACGATCCAACCCCCACGGATCCAACCCCTTGTCCTGCCAGCGGCGTCATGACGCTTTCAGCGACGCAAATTATGGGTATGGATCCGAACTGCACCGGTCTGGGGACATGCCCCCTCGGTCCCGGTCCCAATCCTTTGCTCGCCAATGTAACCGGCAACCAGACTCCAAATCCCGCTTATTTGTTCACGCTCTATCCTCAACCCAACACTGACACGGTTGGCGACGGTTTCGACTATCGTGGTTTCACCTTTTCCTCTCCCTTGCCGCAAAGTCAGAACGCGTTTGTCGCAAAGCTGGACTACAACCTCTCAGGGAATCACCACCTTTTCCTCAATGGCATCATGAACAACGACCAGGAGGCGGAGCGGAATTCGCAATACACGATTACCGGGGATGGCGGCGAGGAGTTTCCGGGGCTGCCGCAGAACCAGGTAGAACACGACAATAACAAGGAAATTACCGCAGGTTACACCGCCACGTTCAGCAGCACTCTCATCAATAACTTCCATTTCGGCTACATCAGCCAGTTACTCAATTTGCAAGGCTACGAGACCGCGCCCTACATCAACTTCCGCGGTATGGACAACTACATTCCGGAAACTCCCACCATCAACACTCACGTCCCGGTCAAGAACATCGTCGATGACCTGACCAAGATAGTAGGCAGCCACAGTCTCCAATTCGGCGCCAACTACCGGCAAGTTGACAATCTGCGCGAGTCCAACGCCCAGAATTTTTTCCAAGGTGTGACCAATGTGTACTGGTTGAATTTTTCGGGAATCTCGAATACTGGGAGCAGCCTGGATCCTGCCGCCTTCGGCTACCCGGCAGTGGATCCCGATTTTTCCGCCAGCTACGATTTCGCGATGGCGGCAATGGCCGGTTTGATTCCGCAAGTCAATGCCAATTACGAACTTAACAAGACGCTGAATCGGATCCCGCAAGGCGAGCTGGTTGCACGTCACTTCCGCACCCATGAATACGAAATGTATGCCCAGGACCAGTGGAGGATGCGCCCTAATTTCACCTTCACTTACGGCCTCCGCTACACCATTTTGGAGCCTCCGTATGAGACCACAGGCACGCAGGTTGCGCCATCGATCAGCCTTCATGATTGGTTTAATCAGCGCAGCATAGCGGCCTCTCAAGGGCAGGTTTACGACCCCACGGTTACGTTCAGCTTGGCAGGCCAGGCGAATGGTCTGGCGCCATACTGGAGTTATGACTACAAAGATGTTGCCCCGCGTCTTGCTTTTGCCTATGCGCCCAAGGGCGACAGCATGTGGACGAAACGTTTGTGGGGTGGGCCAGGAAAAACCTCGGTTCGACTGGGCTACGGCATCTATTACGATCACTTTGGTGAAGGAATCACCAACTCCTTCGATCGGAATGGATCGTTTGGTTTAACCACCTCGGAAGTCAACCCCGCAGGAATTCAAACTGTGGATGGCTCCGCTCGCTACAGCGGGCTGAATAATATTCCAACTACGAGCGCCGTCACGACTTCGAGCTGTCCCACCGCGCCGTGCCCGATTGTTGGTCCTCCGCCGAGCGGTCCGTTCCCAGTTACCTTTCCGATCGGGGCAACCACGCCGGGGGGCTTCGCTATCACCTGGGGCTTGGATGACAAGTTGAAAACTCCTTATTCCCACGTCATCGATTTCTCCATTACGCGGGAACTACCTTCGCACTTCGTCTTCGAGGCGTCGTATGTGGGCCGTTTCGCCCATCGACTACTGCAGGAAGAAGATCTGGCAGAGCCGACAAACCTGATCGATCCAGCGAGCAAGACAAGCTATTTCCAAGCCGCCCAGGCGCTCGCGCGCCAGTACTACGCCGGCACCGGGAACCAAAACATCAGTCCCGCAACCATCGGAACAAATTATTGGCAGAACCTGTTCCCTGGGGCGGCGGGGCCGGCCTCAGCTGTGCTGTTGGAACTACCGAACTCGAATACGGGTTTGATCACACCTTGTGGCGCCAATTCAACGCCTATTTCCCCAACAACCGTCCTTTCCGCCACGCAGGCTATGTACGACCTGTACTGCAACTACAAAGGCAATGAAACCACCGCCCTCGAAATTGCAGACGCATTTTGTTTCCCAAGTTGCTCTCAGCTCGCCGGACAGACGGGTCCGACCGCCTATAACTATTACAGTCCGCAATTCTCCTCGCTGTATGCCTGGCGAAGCATCGGCAACAGCTCCTACAACGCCGGTCAATTCAGTTTGCGGCATAAATCCGGAGGGTTGGCATTCGATTTGAATTACACGTATTCCAAATCCATAGACATGGGATCGAACGCCGAACGCATCAATGAATTTGAGGGATTTGGCCTTGGGAGCCAGATCATCAACTCATGGTTTCCGCAACAGAACCGCGCCATCTCGGACTTCGATACTACGCACATCGTGAACTCAAATTGGGTCTACGACCTGCCGGTTGGTCATGCGAGAAAATGGGGATCCGGCATGGGACGGCTGGCGGATGCTTTCTTCGGCGGCTGGACTGTTTCCGGCCTCTGGCGCTGGTCTACCGGATATCCATTTACGATGTTCAGCCCTGAATGGGCTACGAATTTCCAACTTCAGAGCCCCCCTGTGCCGATCAGCAATGTACGTCCCAAAACCGGCAGCTTCATCGTGGCTCAGCCCAGTGGGAACACCGGGCCCAATGTCTTCCAGGACCCCGGGATCACCGATCCTACTAACCCCAATGCCGCTATCAATCTATTTCGTCCCGCATACCCCGGCGAAGGGGGGGTGCGAAACTTCCAGCGCGGACCCGGCACATTCAACATTGACACCGGTGTGACAAAAACCTGGGCAGTCAGGGAAAGCCAATTCGTGAGGTTCAATTGGTCTATGTACAACGTGACTAACACCGCCCGCTTTGACGTTGGGACCATGTCAGTGAATGGAAACACCTCGCTTTCCAGCGTGAGCAGCTTTGGCAACTTCAGTTCGACTCTATCGAACCCGCGCGTCATGGAGTTCATGATTCGCTACATATTTTGAAAGCTTTTGAAGTAAGAGGGCGGGGGATAACCCCGCGGGCCCTTTACGCCAGCGGCGAATCGCTCATGCGAAAGCGTGTCCGCACGTGCTCGGAGATCAGCTCAATCGCCGAACGGTTCATCACCGGGTCGCTCTGGGCCAGATACCTCATGGCCTCTACCAGCACGCGTTGCCCATCCACGTAGCGCGGATCGGCCTTTCGCTCTCTTCGCTTGCTGCCAAATTGCGGGGGGACGGGAATGGTAAAGACTTTGGCCATGAGATCGAAATGGAACCTAAGGCAGTATAGCGTCCTCACCGCCACTCTCGGCAACACATTTATCGCCCTTTATAATCAATAAGTTACCCTCGTGGCGAGATAAACTGCGTCTTCTTGTTAGTCTTCAGTCGAAATACCTCATTGCCGATTTTAGCCGGCATCTTGATCTCCGAATACTTCGCCAGCCGATAATCGCCTTGGGGTTGAAAGAACTGCTGCTGTACTGAGATGCCGCGGCTCATGTCAATCCACAACAAAATCTTCGATATGTTGTTGCGCAGCTTGTCGCTTTTCGGCAGCAACTGCAATTCAACCGTCGCGATCCCGTCCACATTCTGTTCGCCGAGGGAACTGACGTCGAACGACTTTTTCAGATCCTGCCCGCTCCCGCCGAAACCGAGTACAAGATAGCTCTCAATCTCGCCGCGGTTTCCGCCCGTCGAATACTCCATTACCTGATCGATCTTCGGCTGGTAAACCTGCAGCTTGCCGTCTTTGTACAGCACAAACTTCTGCGCCGGATCTTTCACCTCGGCCATCATCTCCACATTCGGCCCGGTGCCCAGGTAATAGACCGTCCCCCTCTGCGTGTCGTGGTCGTCAACTACTTTCTGGTATTGATCCCAAACAAAATTGGCTTCGAGGGAACGAAAGCTGGCCGCGGTCGCGTCCAGCTTCTTTAGAACTTCATCGAGCGTGGGAGCTTGCGGCGCCTGCGCCAGAGAATGCAGCAGTAGCAGCCATAAAACACCGATGGAGATCGCGAACGTTCGTCTCACGGTTTTCGTTTCGCCCAAACCCGATATTCCTGCGCCCCGCCGGTATCGGAAACTTTCTCGTACTTCACGATCGAAACTTCTCCTGACACTGGCTCAATGATGCGCTGTAACTGCCCGCGCACCGCCGCATCGTCTCCCCCTGCCACCATGGAAGCTTCAATTTGATACACCAATTCGCCCGCTCCATCCGAGCTGACCACGACGCCCGTACGATGCGGCGGCAGCGCCGCAGGTTTGTCATTAAAGTTGATCACCCGGGGCGAGAAGAAAATGAAAATCAGGATGAGCGTGACCATAATGTCGTAGTGCAGCGTTCCGCGTTCATGCTGCCACAACACGTAGCTCCGAATTGTGTTGAACACGCCCATTAACTTGTCATCCTGAGCGAAGTTGCCGTCCGCGAAGCGGAGGGCAACATAGTCGGAGGATCCTATAATCGCTCCGCAGCCGATGCGGTACTCAGAACCTCCTCGCGGTAATTCTTTCCGCCCCCACGTATTCGCGCAGCGCCTCAGGAATCACCACGCTGCCATCGGCCTGCTGATAATTCTCGACAATCGCAACCCACGTTCGCCCTACGGCGAGCCCACTTCCGTTTAAGGTATGAACGAATTCGGGTTTGTTCTTGCCCTCAGGGCGATATCGAATATTTGCGCGCCGCGCCTGGTAGGCCTCGAAATTCGAGCACGAAGAAATCTCGCGGAACAATTGCTGTCCCGGCAGCCAGACTTCAATATCGTACGTCTTCGCCGCCGCTGCACCCATGTCCCCGGTACAAAGTGTGACCACTCGATAATGCAAGCCGAGCTTTTGCAGCACCGTCTCCGCATCCCGCGTCAGCCTCTCGTGCTCTTCATACGATTGCTCGGGGCGCGTGAACTTCACCAGTTCCACTTTCTGGAATTGATGCTGCCGGATGATCCCGCGTACGTCTTTCCCGTACGACCCCGCCTCGCTACGAAAACAAGGTGTGTAGGCCGTCAGTGAAATCGGCAGCCGCGCCGCGTCGAGCACTTCATCGCGATAAAGATTGGTGACTGGAACCTCGGCCGTTGGGATGAGCCACAAATCCTTGTCCCCATGCGGCACGCGAAATGAATCCGCCGCGAACTTGGGCAACTGCCCCGTCCCGTACATCGACTCCGCATTCACCAGATACGGCGGCAGAACTTCGGTGTACCCATGCTCGCGCGTGTGCAGATCGAGCATGAAATTCGCCAGCGCTCGCTCCAGCTTCGCGCCCAAATCCCAATACACAGCAAAGCGTGCGCCGGTCAGCTTGACCGCCCGCTCCAGATCGAGCACGCCCAACTCAGGGCCAAGATCCCAATGCGGCTTGGGAGTGAAATCAAACTTCGGCGGCGTGCCCCAGCGTCGAACTTCCACATTTTCGTCCGCGCTGTGCCCCACCGGCACGCTGGCATGCGGCACGTTGGGAATACCGGCAAGAATCTCCTTGAGCTGCCCGTCGAACTCCGCAACGACCTTCTCGCGCTCCTGAATCTGCTGGCGCAGCTCTTTGGTTTCGGCCATTGCGGCGGTTGCATCCTGGCCGGATTTTTTCCGCTTCGCGATCTCCTCCGAAGCCTTGTTCCGCCGCGCCTTCATGGTCTCGGCTTCGGTGATCGCCTGC
>JASIKQ010000519.1 GCA_030049565.1 Candidatus Sulfotelmatobacter sp. | reverse complement strand
TGGCACTGGAATCCGCAAGGCACCTGGAGCGACCCAAGTGGCAAAGGATATTTCACCGGCTCGTCGGTCCCGACTGAGACCATTCGTTACTCCTACGGCTATCCGCTTCCACGCCGCGGATTCACGCGCAATGACGGCACGGACAATGTTGGTTTTTCGCGGCTGACCGATGGCGATGTGAATACATTCTGGAAGAGCAATCCGTATTTGACGCAACCATTCACGGGAGAGAGCGACAGTCTGCATCCGCAATGGGTGGTCATGGATTTAGCGACGACGCAGCAGGTCGATGGCGTTCGCATTGCCTGGGCTGAACCTTACGCTCGGCGGTACCTAGTGCAATATTGGACGGGAGATGATCCCATGAGATTGCCTACACGCGGCGTGTGGCAGACTTTTCCGCAAGGCACGATCGCCGATGGAAAAGGCGGCATTGCAACTCTGAAACTGAGCGGCAGCCCCATACCCGTGCGATATGTGCGCATCTGGATGACGGAATCATCGAATAGCTGCGATTCCGATGGGCCAGCCGATCCCCGCAATTGCGTGGGCTATGCCATTCGTGAGCTTTATCTCGGCACGTTGACTGACGACGGCGAGATTCACGACGTTGTGCGCCACACCCCCGATCAGGAGCAGACGGCGACCTGGTGCTCGTCGGTCGATCCCTGGCATCAGCCGTCTGATCTGGGATCGACCATGCAGGCGCAGATGGGCTTCGATTTGTTCTTTACCAGCGGTATTACGCGTGGACTACCTGCGATGATTCCGGTCGCGCTGCTGTATGACACTCCCGAAAATGCCGCGGCAGAGGTTGCGTATATCGAGAAGCGCGGCTATCCGATTGGTTATGTCGAAATAGGCGAAGAAGCAGACGGGCAGAATATGCTGCCGGAGGATTACGCTGCACTATACCTTCAATGGGCGACTGCGATTCATGGCGTCGATCCTGCGCTGAGGCTGGGCGGGCCTTCATTTCAAGGCGTGAATAAGGATATTGAAGTCTGGCCGGATGCGAACGGAAAAGTCTCCTGGACTGGGCGCTTCATCGATTATCTGAAACAGCATAGGCGCATGAACGATCTGGCATTTTTTTCTTTCGAGCATTACCCGTATGATCCGTGCAAAACGCCGTGGGGCGCGCTCTACGACGAGACGGAATTGGTCACCCACATCATGCAAATCTGGCATGAAGATGGCGTTCCGGCAGACATCCCGATGTTCATTACGGAGGGAAATCTTTCCTCAGGCGCGAGTGAGACGTATCAAGATATTTTTGCAGGAATCTGGCTGGCGGATTACATCGGGTCGTTTCTGAATGCCGGCGGCAAAGGAGTTTACTTCTTTCATTACCTGCCGCTGCAAATGGAGCCGGGCTGTAATGCTTCTCCGGGAACGTTTGGACTGTTTACGGTGGACGCGAATTACCAGATTCAGCAGCCGCTGGCGCAATTTTTCGTGGCACAGTTGATAAATCTGGAATGGGTGCAAGCGGATGGCGGCGAGCATCAGGTATTCGCCGCAAAGAGCGATGTCACCGATGGCGCAGGTCACGAATTAGTCACCGCTTATGGGGTGAAGCGACCGGATGGAGAATGGGCGGTGATGGCTGTTAACCGCGATCAGCAGAATGGGCACAGAGTACAGATTGGGTTTGAATCGTCGCCGGGCCAGTCAACTTCGTTCTCTGGATCGGTCGAAATTTCGACCTTCGGCAGCGGCCAGTATCAGTGGCATCCGGCGCAAACACGATTTATGGCTCATGCCGAAATCAGCGGGAAAGCAACCATCGTAACCACGAGCCAGGGCTGGGCCGACCCTGACGGACCGATTATTCACTCGAAGATGACTGTAGGGAAGAGCACGATGTTCGAGTTGCCGGCTGCGTCTGTAGTGGTGATTCGCGGCAAAATAGCTGGGCGGTGATGCGAACACCTATCTTGCTCTCGCCAGGACCAGCGTAATGTCGTCCGGCTGTTCCCGCTCGCCGATCCAGTCATCAACGGCGACAGTCACGGCTTGAGTAATTTGGGCGAGCGGCAGTTGCCGGTTTTCTCTTACCAGCTCGACCAATCGCTCTTCGCCAAATTCGCCGAACTCGTTTTCGGGCTCGGTCACGCCGTCACTGTAGGCGACAAAAATTTCGCCGGGATGCATCTCCACGGAATCTTCCTGATAGGTCACGTTATCGAGCAGTCCAACGACGGTGCCTCCGACTTCGAGCCGCCGGACCGAGCTGTCGGCTCCGATCAAGACGGGCGGCAAGTGCCCTCCGTTGCTATAGGTCAGGCGGCGGGTGCGGCCATCGTAAATTCCCAGAAAGAGGGTCGCATATTTTTCCGGCGGCGTGCTCTCGTAAAGCTGATGATTGAGCAAGGCAAGCAGGGCTGCGGGAGAAAGCTCAATACCGTCGGGCCAAGTCGGCATCGTTCTACCCGCGCCTGCAACTGCGCCTACAGCTATAGGTTCCCGAATCTTGGGCAAGCTCTCAACGCTATAAGCGCGCACGGCGGAGTGAATGGTCGCCATCAGCAAAGCTGCCGAGATTCCCTTGCCACTGATGTCGCCGACCGCCAGGATTAGCTTGTGCGAGCTGGCGGTTAAGAAATCGTAGTAATCTCCGCTCACGGTACGCGCCGGGCGGCAGAAGCCGTGAACTTCGAGCGATTCCAGTTGCGAAATCTCGCGCGGAAACAGTTGCTCTTGCACTTCCTGGGCAATGGCGAGTTCCCCTTCCATGCGCTGCTTTTCCTTTTGCTCCAGGATTAGCTTTTCGATGGATCCCGTCATGGAATTGAACGATAGCGCCAGTTGCGCCAATTGATCTTGTGACTTCACCGGAATTCTGTGGCTGAAATCGCCGCG
>JASIKQ010000518.1 GCA_030049565.1 Candidatus Sulfotelmatobacter sp. | reverse complement strand
CGTTCGATTCTACGTGGAGGTTGTAGACCTGTACCGTTTGAAAATGCACTTGTATGGAGGTTACAGGGACGGAAGCGGACCCGGCGCCTTGAAGTTTGTCTCCTATCTCAAGTATGCCAGCTGTGCCCCAAGCGCCATTGCGCCAGATGGGATGGCTTGCTGTCACATGTAAAGAACCATTGACGGTCAAGTACGAGGACGAGATTCCAGTAACGACACGGGAAACTCTGGTCGCCGTCAACGCCGAAGAATTTGGCGGACAAGAAAGTAAAACGTCGCCTACAGCGATGTCCCGCATGGGCTTACACAAACCGCTGGCCAGGAGCACGGGCACTTCACCCAAGAAACAACCAGCTGTCGCTTCAGGCCTTACCTGCAGTGTGTCGCCCTGTCTTGGCTCAGCGTGAAATGGAGAAGCGACGTTCTCCGCTAGTGTAGGTTCCGCCCCTTCGGGGCGGGGATTTTCAAGGCATGGGGGTCTATCGTCCGATGACTTATCTAGTTGTCAGTGTGCAGCGCGAGAGGATTCGCTCCCGCGCTGCTGAACATCGGCTCGATGAGCCCGCCAGATTATCCCTCAGCATGGTTGCATCTCTGCAGAGCCCGCCTCCGTTTCGCCCGGCAGGTTCATTGTAGCTGGTCCGCGCCCTGCTGTTGTCAACTTCGGGCTGGCCCGTGATTTGCTCGCTATCCGTTGATTCGACATTGGCTAACCAACCATGCTTGAACCGAATCGGCCTGTTTCGCGTCACTTCAGAATCGTTCCTAGCAATCAGGCCCTTCTCGTTGTCTGGGGTCGTTTCCACGCCTGTATGGAACCTTGGGACTGGCACCCAACTGAGCGGCTTTATCTTCCAACCGGAAGCTCGAGGTAACTGTCGCTATACCAATGAATTTCCAAAGGAGCCTTGGCGTTCTGGATAGTCTCCGTGCTGACGTCCTCGCCTGTACCGTAATTGATCTGGCGACCCGCCTCTTTGATCACTCTCAGTACCGCAACGATTCGGCTTCCTTGCCGCAGCTGCCGACTCATTAAACGAACGCTCTGGAAATCTATACGCTGTCTCTTCTCGGCAGTGAGCAAGTGCCGATGGCTGCGATCTCCAAGATAACTGGCACGCGACCAGTAAGGTGCAAGCTGGACGTAGTCACTGTGCGGCGTCAGCTCATACAGGTCGATCTCAAAGTCAAAATCCTTTTTGTTCGCAACAAAGTCGAGTCTTCCCGAAAACAGACCGCTCAGCTCGGTGGCTTTCGTTAGCGGGTCGCTGATGAATTCCATGCCGTTCCAGGTGTCCACTTCCGTGTCGAGAACGCCGCCGCCGGGAACCTTGCGATCAGCATCGCTTCGGTCTGCCAGGTCTACGCGCAGATCGACCGATGCGTCATGCGCAACATCCTGCTCGCTCAGCTTGTAAGCATGATCCGACTTCATTGCACTCAGGTAAAACCGCTGCGTTCCGCCAGCCATCGTCGCCAGCGAAGACGCGTGCTTCCATACGTTCGCGCCTGTGACTTCATAGTTCACTCTGTCCTTGAGCAGATCGGGGCGCGGGGCCTTCTTGAATACGTAATCGAACCACTGGTACCGAAGATCAGTCAGATCAAGCACCGCGACCGGGTCTAATTTCAATCCTGACAGAGCCGTGACGCTGTTGCCCAACAGGCCGAATGGGCCATACTGCGCCTCAATGTGGCCATATGGCCCAATCAAGAGGTAATGCTCTGCCGCAGGATTGTACTTCTCATGCTGGCTGAAGTAGTACACACCCGCTCCGGGGCCGCCGGCGTAGTAGCCAATCGTGATCAGGACCGGGATATTGATCCGAGCGAACTCCCCTTGGTAGGGGATCATGCTCTGCCAGTAGGTGTCATAGCTCGGATGCTCAATCCACCTGTCGAAGATCGGGTTCGGCGTGCCATCGATTTTGTCCAGGTCACGATACGCCCGACCGCTCACGTACCAGTTGTGATCGAGCTTTTCCCAGCGCTTGCGGTCGTTGTAGGTCGCGTCGTCAGCGCCCTTTCCGTTCGCCGCATAGAACGTCCACGGATAAAGGAAATTCCAGAAGACGTTTCCTTCCATCGGCACATCGATGCCCGGCGCAGCGGGTGCTCCGGTCATCATGGCCTTAAGACCACTGGGCATATACTTGGCCGTGGCCCATTGAGTAAACCCGTTGTAGCTGCCCTCGTACATGCCAACCCGGCCATCGCTCCATGGCTGCGCTGTAATCCAATCGATTAATGAGGCCGCATCGGCACCGTCGTGTTCATAGGGGACCGGCTTGTCGGGGCTGCATGCTTTGCCTCGCGTAAACCCCACGACACTGACATAACCATGCGCCGCAGTTAGCCGCGCATCGTTCAGGTTGTCAGCGAAGTCGTAATAGATCGTGAACAGCAGAAGGCCCGGAACCCGACGAACCATCAAAATCGAAAATTTCGGCGTTGAAAATAATCGAGTTTGGGCTGCTGCGGCGAATCCCTTTTTGACCAGCAGCTTCCAAGCCCAACAAAACAAAGTCGAGCGACACTCTTTGGCAGCTTTCTCTGCTGTCTGTGCCCGTTTGACTTTGCCTCCTGTGCCTCCCTAACATTTCTGCCCAATGATCGGACAGGCCATCTCGCACTACCACATCATCGAGAAGCTCGGTGGCGGCGGGATGGGTGCGTGTCAAAGCTGAAGGCACCGAGCTTCGTTGATTCGTCGCCAACCCACTTAGTCTCGCTCAACCGTTAGCACAGCGACCTCCGTGTTTGTTCTCTGCGCTAACTCCTTTTCATCCTGCGAGGTAAATAGTTGGCTTCCGGTGCCGTTGGCTGCGGCCCAAACTTCGGAAAGAAAACAAGCACCACCATAGCGGTGAAAGACCATCTTGCCAACGCCTTCGGGCGCCTTACCCACGACACTGTGCGTTTGGAAGATCACGCTTTGCTTGTTTCCGTAAATTCGAAGGTTCGTTTCACCGATGGGAGTGACGATGTATTTCCCCGGCGGCAGGGTACGATTGGCCACCACGAATGGGAAAGGAATTTTGGTGATAACGTCGCCCCGCTTGCCTTGGCCCCAACATGTTGATGCTGCTAGGAACAAGGTCGTCAAGACAAGGGACTGTGTTGCGCTCAAGCATTTTCTGAAGTCTTTCTGCATTGTTGTGCCCTCCTTTCGAGTCCGAAAGCCTGTGAACCCTTCTACCTATAAAGGCGGGAAATGCGAGCCAATTTGCTCATCGTTTGGAAACTGAGATGGCAGGAAAAAACGTCACTAATACGAGGCTACGCTGTGAGCAGAAAGACCTCACCTTTTTTAGGCTCTTGCCCATTTCTGGGTGTAATGTATGGAAACTAGGGAGGGCTGGGATGGCTCTGCCTTCTACCCACGAGGTCACCCAACTGCTCAAGGCTTGGACTACTGGAGACGAACAGGCTCTGGAAAAGCTCACCCCTTTGGTGTATGTGCAGTTGCACCGAGTAGCACAACGCTGCATGGCGGGGGAACGATCCGATCACACCTTGCAGACGACTGCTCTGGTCAACGAAGTCTATCTGCGGTTGGTTGACTGCAAACAAATCAATTGGCAGGATCGGGCGCATTTCTTTGCAGTATCGGCGAAGCTGATGCGTCGTATTCTGATCGATTTTGCGCGTTCCCGTGGTTACCAGAAGAGAGGCGGTGCGATGCCTCGCATGTCCTTGGAGGAAGCGCCATCAGTCTGCTGCGAACCCGATACCAACCTAGTGGCACTGGATGATGCGTTGAAGGTGTTGGCCGCCGTCGATGAAAGGAAAAGCAAGGTCGTGGAACTAAGATTCTTTGGCGGGTTGAGCGTGGAAGAAACAGCTGAAGTATTGAAGATTTCGGTGGCAACCGTAGTGCGGGATTGGAATCTGGCAAAGGTTTGGCTCCTGCGGGAGTTGAACGAAAGGGGTTGACGTGGAGCCGGAACTCTGGCGTCAAGTCGAAGAGCTGTATCACCGCGCTCTGGAGCTGGACGAAAGTCGCCGTGCAGAGTTCCTTGAACACTGTTGTGGCGACGACGAAACCCTGCGCGGCGAAGTGCAGTCGCTGCTGGCCCACCAGAAACTAGCTGAGCATTTCATTGAGTCGCCCGCGTTGGAGATCGCGGGTAAGCTGGTCGCCAACCAGCAACGGAGAACTGAAGGTAATGCCTCCCCACTGATTGGCAGCACAGTTTCCCACTACCGCGTGATCGAGAAACTTGGAGGCGGCGGGATGGGTGTGGTCTACAAGGCGGAGGATACGGAGCTTGGTCGTTTTGTTGCGCTGAAGTTCCTGCCCGTAGACCTCGCCCAAGACCCGCAGGCACTCGAACGATTCCGCCGCGAGGCGCGTGCCGCGTCCGCTCTCAACCATCCCAATATCTGCACCATCTATGAGATCGGTAAGCATGGCGACCAATCCTTCATTGTAATGGAATATCTGGACGGTCTTACACTGAAGAACCGTATCGGGGGCAGACCGACGGAGATTGAGACGGTGCTGTCGCTTGGGATCGAAATTGCCGATGCGCTCGATGCTGCCCACACGGCTGGAATTGTCCACCGCGACATCAAACCCGCCAACATCTTCGTCACCAAACGAGGACACGCCAAGATTCTGGATTTCGGGTTGGCAAAAGTCGTGCCCGTCCTCGGCAATCCGGGTGATTTTCTGGGAGCAGCCGCTTGTACGGTAACGCTCGAAGAACACCTGACGAGTCCCGGTCAAGCAGTTGGAACCATCGCCTACATGTCGCCGGAACAAGTCCGAGCGAAGGAACTGGATTCACGCACAGACCTATTCTCATTCGGTGCGGTTCTCTACGAGATGGCAACGGGAACATTGCCGTTCCGTGGAGAAAGTTCGGGCGTGATTTTCAAAGCCATCTTGGACGTCACGCCCATCCCACCCGTGCGCTTGAATCCCGATGTGCCTGCTGATTTAGAACGAATCGTCAATAAGTGTCTGGAGAAGGATCGCAATCTCCGCTACCAACATGCTTCCGACATTCGCACAGACCTGCAACGTCTGAAGCGGGACTCGGAATCCGGACGGCTGCCTTCAGGGGCGACTGCCGCCGCGACCTCGCATATGGGAATGCGCCTCAAGCTGGCAATCCCGGTCGCTTTAGCGGTTTTGGCGCTTGCCGGGCTTGGATACTTCTATGTCCATCGCTCGCCCAAGCTCACCGACGAGGACACGATTGTGCTCGCCGACTTCGACAACAAGACAGGGGACGGCGTTTTCGATGATGCGCTAAAGGAGGCATTGACCGTGGAACTGGGACAGTCTCCCTTCCTGAACGTGCTCTCCGACAGCAAAGTCAGCGAGACCTTGCGGATGATGGGCCATCCCGCGAATGAACGCATCACTGGGGATGTGGGGCGGGAGCTTTGCTTGCGTACTGGCAGTAAGGCACTGCTGGGGGGGACGATCTCCAGCTTGGGCAGCCATTACTTGATTGACCTGAGTGCCGTTGCGTGCAGCACGGGCGACACCTTGGCCAAAGAACAGGGTGAGGCCATAAACAAGGAAGATGTTCTGAAGACTCTGAGTCGAGCCACTTCTGTTCTTCGCACCAAGTTAGGAGAATCGTTGGCCTCAGTGCAGAAGTTTGACGTTCCGATTGAAGCCACAACGCCCTCGCTTGAAGCTCTGAAAAACTTCAACATGGGTGTCTTTGCCGCTCGCGAAAGGGGAGACGCACCAAGCATTCCATTTCTGAAGAGGGCGATTGAACTCGACCCGAACTTCCCAATGGCGTATGCCGCATTGTCGACAGCGTGCCTCAATCTCCAGCAGCCGTCGCTCGCGCTGGAATATGCCACCAAAGCTTACAAATTGCGCGATCGGGTGAACGAACGGGAGAAGCTGATTATCTCTGCCCTATATTTTAATGCCACGGGAGAACTGGAAAAGGAGGCGCAGACCTACGAGCTGTGGACGGCAAACTATCCTCGTCACGATGTTCCTCACAACAACTTGGGCGCGAACTACTACTTCAACATCGGGCAATATGACAAAGCTCTCGCGGAATTTCAGGAAGCGATGCGGCTTGCGCCTGATAATGTCCTCGGGTATGCAAATCTGGGGATAACGCACGTCTACCTAAACCAGATGGAGGAAGCCAAGGTCACCTTCGATCAGGCGCTCGCACGAAAGCTCGATGGCGGCGAACTGCGCCAAAACATGTACTCTCTTGCCTTTCTGCGGGGAGATGCGGCGCAGATGGAGCAGCAGGTAGCTTGGGGTGCGGGCAAACCCGGAGATGAAGACCCGCTGCTGTCCGCACAGTCTGATACTGAGGCTTGCTACGGACGGATGAGCAAGGCGCGGGACTTCTCCCGGCGAGCGGTGGACTCGGCCGCCCGCGCCGACTCGAAAGAAACAGCGGCTTTCTGGCAGATCAATGCGGCGCTGCGCGAGGCCGAGGTGAGCAACGCTGCCGCCGCGAGGCAAGGAGTTAGGGCGGCATTGGCGCTCTCTCCGGGGCGGGATGTGAAGGTAGCGGCAGCCCTTACGCTGGCTCGCACTGGCGATGCTTCCCGAGCCAAGGCGATAGCCGAGGAACTGGAGAAAAACTACCCGACCTATACCATGTTGAAGCTGTACTGGCTGCCCACTATCAACGCCGCCATCGAACTCAAGAAGCGCAATTCGTCGCGAGCGGTTTTGGATTTGGTAGCCGCCGCTCCGTACGAACTGGGTCAGGCGGGAGGAATGTTCATCAACTACCTATACCCGGCGTATGTGCGCGGTCAAGCCTACCTGCTGGCGCACAACGGAGCCGCCGCAGCCGCCGAGTTCCAGAAGTTGCTGGATCACATGGGCATCGTGGATAACTTTGTGACGGGAGCACTGGCTCATCTTCAAATCGGTCGTGCGTACGCGATGGCGGGTGACACCACCAAAGCAAAAGCGGCATACAGAGACTTCCTCACCCTCTGGAAAGACGCCGACCCCGACATCCCCATCCTGAAGCAAGCTAAAGCGGAGTACGCGAAGTTGCAATAGCAGTTTGACGATCCTCCAACTGTGCCCGACTTGTCCACACACAGATTCTCAACTGCCGAAATCTCAACTGACGAAACCAGGCGTTAGCACAAGCTTGCGCCGTCTCTTCGCCTTTTTTGAAGGTCGGTGAGTGCTATGGGGATTAATGAGATGGTCCGCCGCCGAGTAGGATAACTCGGCAGTTCCATTTGGGAGGATCATCGTATGCACATCGCATCCATCGGCATCGATCTCGGAAAGACCACCTTTCACCTGGTTGCATTAGGAGAGCACAACAAGGTTCTGCTCCGTAAAAAATTCTCCCGCTCGCAGTTGCTGGCCTACACCGCCAACCTGCCGTCATCTTTAATCGGCCTGGAGGCATGCGCGGGTTCGCACTTCCTGGGAGGCGCGCTGCGCGAGCAGGGGCACCAGGTGCGACTCATCCCGGCGCAGTTTGTGAAGCCTTATCGGAAGTCGAACAAGAATGACTTCCTCGATGCCGAAGCGATTGCTGAAGCTGTGACCAAGCAGAACATGCGCTTTGCCCAGCTCAAGACACAGGAGCAACTCGACTGGCAGGCTATGCACCGCGTGCGGGATCGGCTGGTGCAGCGTCGCACTGCGCTCATCAACGAGATCCGTGGATTCCTGCTGGAACGTGGCATCACCTTCCCAGCTGCGTCCATCCACCTCCGCAAGAATCTCCCCACAGTCATCGAAGATGCCGAGCAAAACCTGAGCGCGCGACTGCGCTGGCTGCTGGACCGGCTGTGGCAGGAGTGGAAACAGATCGAGACCGACGTCGAGGCAATCACCGACGAGATTGAACGCATCAGTAAGGAGGATGCGCGCTGCCGGCAACTCCGCCAGATCCCAGGCTTCGGCCCGCTGGTCTCCACCGCCACCGTGGCTGCTATCGGCAATGGGGCTGCGTTTCGTCGCGGACGCGACTTCGCAGCTTGGGTTGGGGTTGTGCCACGGCAGTACTCTACCGGAGGCAAGCAGAAACTGTACGGCATCAGCAAGCGCGGCAACGTCTATCTGCGTCGTATGTTGATCCACGGTGCTCGCTCGGTATTGTTTCGCGTGAAATACGACACCGGGGGATTCGGGCAGTGGGTGCACCGGCTGGCCCAGCGTGCTCCGCGCAACAAAGTTGTGGTCGCCATCGCTAACAAGCTGGCGCGCATCGCTTGGGCCGTGCTATCCACTGGTAAAGACTATCGCCATCAGCCGTTGCAGCCGGTGGCCGCTTGATGGCCATGGAAAAGACGCTGCGCTTGGAAAGCACAAAACGCTTTCCACTTTTCCACCGCCACGACGACGAAGCTTTGAAGTAACTTCTGCCAAAGTCTGCGGAGAAGAGAAGGAGACGAAAGAACAGCCCAACGGCGTGCCGGAAAACCTGCTGGCGAAAATGTGTCCCTGGTGACCGAGGGATTTATAAGGACCGACACGTGCGGATCATCATCAAGTGCCCGGAGAGCGATTCTCCACTAAGAGGCCGGATACATTTACGCGGACTGTCCCTTCGCCAACTTCAAACCTCTTGCAGTCCGGCGGCGGACCATACATTTTCACCAACCATCCGAGCGAGATGCCACTAGCTTCTCCGCCTTCATTGACTTGCCCTGCCGCCAGTCCTAAGATTTCAGCCCAATGATCGGCCAGACCATCTCGCACTACCGCATCATCGAGAAGCTGGGCGGCGGTGGGATGGGTGTAGTTTACAAAGCCGAAGATCTCGAACTCGGCCGCTTCGTCGCTTTGAAATTCCTCCCCGACGATGTTGCTCACGATCCGCAAGCTCTAGAACGCTTCCGCCGCGAAGCCCGCGCCGCGTCTGCCTTGAATCATCCCAACATCTGCACCATCCACGAGATCGGCAAGAGCGGCAATGAGTCATTCATCGTGATGGAATTTCTCGACGGCCTGACGCTGAAGCACAAAATCGCCGGGCGCCCGATGAAAACCGAAGAGATTCTCTCGCCAGCCATCGAAATTGCCGACGCCCTCGATGCTGCTCATACTGCCGGTATTGTGCATCGCGACATCAAGCCGGCAAATATTTTCGTCACCAAGCGCGGCCATGCCAAGATTCTCGACTTCGGCCTGGCCAAAGTAACGGGTCCGCTGAACATTGCACCCGATAGCCCAACTGCGGCTTCGACAATGGAGGAACACGTGACCAGTCCCGGCCAGGCTGTGGGCACGATTGCCTACATGTCGCCCGAACAGGTGCGGGCCAAAGAACTCGATGCACGAACAGATTTGTTTTCGTTCGGCGCAGTTCTTTACGAGATGGCAACGGGCCAGCTGCCATTTCGCGGCGAAAGTTCAGGCGTAATCTTCAAATCGATTCTGGACGGAACTCCAGCGCCTGCGTCGCGAATCAATCCGGAGATTCCTCCCAAGCTCGACGAGATCGTCAGCAAGTGCCTGGAGAAAGAACGCGATCTGCGTTACCAGCACGCTTCCGACGTTCGCACCGACCTGCAACGCCTCAAGAGAGACACGGCCTCAGCAGCTTCGATCTCGAGTGCGTCCGTTCCGGGGCATGCCTTTTCAAGCTCAAAAAGATGGAAGATCGTAGTACCGATCTCAGCCGCCATTCTTTTGCTGGCCGCAATCGGCTGGTTAAGGTGGCCAGTTTCCCCCCCTCGGGTCTTGACAACAACCCAAATTACGCATGACGGGGTTCCCAAAATTCAGATTTTCACCGACGGGTTGCGGCTTTATATGTCCGAGAGAAAAGTGGCAAATAGTTTTATCATGCAGGCCTCGGTTGCCGGCGGAGAGACGTCGGAGCTGCCAACGCCGTTTGCTGACGTTTATCCTAGCGACATTTCTCCCGACCACAGCCAGCTGCTTGTGTTCTCAGGCATCCAAACTGAGAGGGAACGTCAAGGCTGGACGCTGCCGCTGCCTACCGGAGCTCCGCGCCGCTTGCCCGAGGTGGTCGGCCACTGGGCAACATGGTCCCCCGATGGTCGGCAGCTGCTCTTCGCGCAGGGAACGGACCTCTTTCTGGCCCGCGCCGACGGAAGCAACGCACATAAGCTAATAACTCTGCCCGGCAGGGCCCATTACGCTCGATTTTCCCCGGACGGCCGCCGCATCAGATTTACTTTGGTTCGCGAGAACGCGGGTTCGATCTGGGAGATTCGCGTCGACGGCACTGATCTGCATCGTGTTTTCCCTGAATGGCAGGGCTCCTTATCAGAGCATGACGGCGTTTGGACGGTCGACGGCCGTTATTATTTCTTCCTGGCGCAGAACGGCCCGCTATGGGAAGTCTGGGCTTCGCGCGAATGCGCGGGAATCTTATGCCGGCACTCCACTCTGCCGGTCAAGCTGGCCACCGGACCTTTATCCTGGGGCCAAATGGCTCCGAGCCCGGACCCCCGCAAATTGTATGTCGACGGGTTTGATCATCGCGCGGAACTAGTCCATTACGACGCCAGCTCGCATCAATTCATTCCGTACTTGTCGGGAATTTCAGCTGGCGAACTCGATTTCTCTCGCGACGGAAAGTGGATAGTGTATGTTTCTTACCCGGACGGATCGCTCTGGAAATCTCGCGTCGATGGAAGCGAACGCGTCCAACTCACATACCCTCCTATAAATGCGGTCTTGCCCCGATGGTCGCCTGAGGGGACTAAAATAGCATTCGTTGATGAGGAGCGCGGAAAGCCTTGGCGGATTTTCCTGCTTTCGGCTGACGGTGGCGCCCCAAAGGAGGCCTGCCCGGACAGCCTGAACCAGGCAGATCCCACTTGGTCGCCGGACAGCAAACAGCTCGTTTTTGGCCGAATCCCGGCCACCGGCAGCACCGAGAAGATGGAAATTAACCTTCTCGACGTAGCGACACACCAGATTTCGGTAATTCCCAGCTCGGAAAACGTATTTAGCCCTCGTTGGTCCCCAGATGGGGCGCACATTCTTGCCCTGAGCGAAGATTCAAAGAGACTCTTGCTGTACGATTTGAAGAATCAGAGGTGGTCTGATTGGATCGATGAGCCCGGGGCCATCGGATTTCCGACATGGTCGTGGGACGGACGATACGTTTATTTCGATAGGGTCGCGACCAGTCAGCCTAGTTTTCGGCGGGTGCGCCTGGGAAATACTCAATCAGAATCACTTATTGATCTGAAAGACCTGCCGCGATACTTCAGCCCCGTCGGTCCATGGAGCGGTCTTACCCCAGACGGATCTGCGCTGTTTGTAAGAAATTTGAGCACCGACGAAATCTACGCATTGGACTTGGATTTGCCATAGCCTGAAGCTCCCCAGCTCAAGGCACGCGTCCGGCAGGGTTCTGTCCTAGTGTTTAAGAACCAGCCTTCTGAAGCAAGCCAAAACCGAGTACGCGAAGCTGCAACAATTCGACGAGCAACCTTTGGATTGAGGTGACCACAGATTCTCGATTTACGTAACCAGGCGATAGCACGTTTTGACCTCAATGAGCGCTATCGCGACTGGTTACGGCAGTTGACTATTAGGTCTCGCGTACTCCGCTTTGGCTTGCTTCAGGATGTGCTGCCCGGCGCGGCCGCGAACGGCATCCTGACCCGCAGTCGAAGGCGGTGTATTTTAGTCGTGACCGTCCATTCGGGTTTCGGTCACTACCGTTGGATTCCCATCGGTTTCGGCGAACAGGATCTGACCTCCACTGGGGACAATAACGAAGTCGAAAGTTAGTCCATTCGTCAACGTAAGTGTGCCCGTGCAATTGGGATTCACCGTGTAGGTGCCGCTGTCAATCGCGGGTTGAGCGGGTGTGCCTCCAACGGCAAAGACGTCGGATGCCGAGAAATTGCCTGTGCCGTCCCAATGGCTCACTTCCAAGCCGTCGTAGGGCAGAAAGCCGCCCATCGGCTGCGGGTTTTGGGGCGGAGGTCCCGGATTGATAAGTCCGGTCCAAACGCCGGCGTAAGTTCCGTGCAAGGTCTGCAAACTGCAACCGCGATTAGCTTGGGCACGGGAGACAAGATTCAAGTGGGATCCGGCAACCGTCAGGGCTCCGGCCACAATGACAACCAGCATCGTTATCTTCATCGTTCGCATAGTGATATTGCCTCTTGTCTGAATTTCCTTTCGCAGGATGAGAGGGACCACAAAGTTTCATTTACTTGTGCACTCTGACTTCGGTCCTCCGGCCTCCTACGGCGTCACCTTGAATACAGTGCCTTCACCATTAGCGCCACCAAACTGCGTGGTGCCGTAGAGGTTGCCCTCTTTGTCCCTGATCAGCCCGGCGACAGGGTTGCCTCCGTCTACGCAGCTCTGCTGGGAACAGAAGTTGTAGAGGATCGTCTCGGTCCAGGAATCTCCCTTCTTGGCGGGTGGGCTGAGCTCGAAAACCGTGCCGTAGCCGTTCGCGCCCCCGTTGTAAGTGGTGCCATAAAGATCGCCCTTCGAGTCCCTAATCAGGCCTGCGTAAGGGTTCTCCCCATCCCCGGATTGGCTGCCAAAGGTATAGATTATGGTTTCGCACCACGCGCTGTAGGCGTTAGTGCTGCTGCCGGCTGGGCACCCGCCCTCCGGCATGGGACTCAATTCGTAAGCTGCGCCATAGCCGCTTGCGGAAGTGAAGGTTTCCGCGCCCCAGAAAGTGGTGCCGTAGAGATTGCCCTTCGAATCCATGATTACGCCCGCGTAGGGGTGGATCCCGTCAGCGGAGTCGGGCACGAAAGTATAGAGCAGGGTTTCGCACCAGTTGTTGCCCGCGGTGGTCCCTGGCGGGCAGACTCCGTTTGCAGGCACTGGGCTTAGTTCGTAAACCGAGCCTCCGTAATAGTAGCCATAAGCGTAATCGGTGCCGTAGAGGTTGCCGTCCTTGTCCGTAATCACACTAGAGTAGGGGTAGATCCCGTCAGTGCTATTGTCCCCGAAACTGTAAAGCTCGTTCTCGCACCAGTCTGTCTCGTCGCTGTAGCTGCCGGCTGGGCAAGTCCCGCTCGCGGGCAAGGGAGTCATTTCGAAAACGGTGCCCCCGCCGCCGGGCACGCCGCCGGCATTCGTGGTGCTATAGAGGTTGCCCTCTTTGTCCATGATCAGGCCGGCGTAGGGCACTACTCCCGTGGCAACCGCTCCTTGATCACCCCCGAAAGTGAAGAGCAAACTTTCGCTCCAGCTGCCGCCTTTCTTCGCGGGTTTAGCAAGCTCATACACCGTGCCACCCTCGGGGTACCCGCCATCGTATGTAGTGCCGTAGAGATTGCCTTTTTTATCCATCAGCAGAGTCCCCTCAAAGAAGTAATCAAAAGGGGATCCGGGGGCGGTCGGGAAGTTGTAGAGTATCGTCTCTGTGCGTGTTGGACTCAACTCAAACACCGTGCCGAAGCCGTTCGCGCCGAGATTGGAAGTGGTGCCGTAAAAATTACCCTTCGAGTCCTCAATCAGGCCTGCATAGGGGTAAACGCCATCGCCACTCTGGCTCCCGAAGCTGTAGAGCACAGTTTCGGTTTGCGCGTGCGCTGGCTGAGGGGCGATCAGCAGCACTATGGAGAGCATCGCCCGCAGAATGCCGCAGGAAACCAGAACAACGCTGCAACTGTTGTCAGCACTAGTGTTCTTGCGGTCTCGGTGCATGGATCCTCCCTCATCGAAAAAGCACTTCGGCTCATCGGTTGTTGCCCGGACGGGCATTCCCCACAGCCTGCAAAACCGTTGTATTTGCGCAAAAATGGAGCTAAAATTCGGCCCCAGTTGGCCTCTGGGCGAACACATTCCTTCAAGTCCAGTGCGCTCGTCCTTAAGGTCCTCTGAAATATTTCTGAAAAAATTCTGAATGCCAGGAACCCAACAGCGCGAAAAGGTTTACCACTTCGGGCCGTTTGTGCTCGACCCCGGCGAGCATGTGTTACGGCGAGAGGGGCAACCGGTTGCGCTTACGCCCAAGGCGTTTGAGGCGCTAGTGATTCTGGTGCGCCGTCAGGGAAAGCTTCTCTCCAAGGACGAACTGCAGCGTTGCCTATGGCCCGAAACATGCGTGGAAGAGAACAATCTGACGCAGTACGTCTCGATGCTGCGAAAGGTGCTGGGAGAGAACCGCAGTGCTGGGTCGAAATACATCGAAACCGTGCCACGCCGCGGCTATCGCTTCGTGGCGGATGTGCGGGAATGTGCAAACGGCAAGGTTGAGGCCCGAGGGGCATGGCAGGCAAATCGAAATGTGTGGCTGAGCGCGCTTGCGGTGTTGGTCATCGGTGCCGCGCTGGCGTTGACCGCCTTAACCCGGAATCGAGGGCCGGTGGTGGTGGATTCGCAACATACGAAGCAGCACTTCACGCGTCCGTTGACCGACATGGACACGGTCGTGCTGGCCGACTTCGACAATCGCACCGGCGAGCCCGTTTTCGATGACACATTGAAGCAGGCTCTGGCAGTGCAGCTTCAGCAATCGCCGTTCCTCAGTCTGGTACCTGATCAGCAGACTCGCGAAACGCTCCGCTTCATGGGTCGATCCCCAGATGAGCGTCTCGTTGGTAAAGTCGCCCAAGAGGTTTGCAAACGCCAGGGCACCAATGCAGTTGTGCAGGGCGGCATCACAACCTTGGGCGTTCATTACGTGATCGACCTGAATGCGACAAATTGCAGCACCGGCACCGTCCTAGCCCGCGCCGAAATCGAAGTCGAGAGCAAGGAGCGTGTTCTTGCCGCGCTCGGCGGCCTGGCTTCCCAACTGCGTTCCAGGCTTGGAGAATCACTCGCTCTGGTGGAAAAGTACGACACTCCAGTGCTGCAGGCGACTACCCCATCTCTGGATGCATTGAAGGCCTACACTGCGGGGGTCATTGAAGAAGAAAAGCTCAACGCGGGGGGCGCTTTGCCGTTCTTCAAACGGGCAATCGAGTTCGATGCGAACTTCGCACTTGCTTATGTTGGAGAAGCCAGGGCCTATGGTGACACAGGCGAAGACGAATTGGCGCGCGCATCACTCGGGAGAGCTTTCGAGTTACGCGATCGCGTCAGCGAGCAGGAGAAGCTCTCAATCACTGC
>JASIKQ010000517.1 GCA_030049565.1 Candidatus Sulfotelmatobacter sp. | reverse complement strand
AATGAGCGCGGGCGTCCGAATCTTGCTGCAGTGCGCCAACAATTGCGGGCAGCTCCCGACACCGCGAAGCGACTCGGATACTACAGTCAGGAATGCGTAGCTCGATTGGCGCTGGGTGAGTTGGAAATCAAGGCCAAGCCCGAACTCGGACGCTCGATCCTAACGCAGCTGGCCACCGAGGCCCATCAACGCGGAATAGAGTTGATCGCCCGCAAGGCAAGCGCATTGTCTGCTGGCTCGACCGGAACCGAGTTGGCTGTCACCCCGATCCCACCCCGCTGACTCGGGATACGCCTTAGCTGCTTCCGGTTGCCTGTGCGCTGCTGGCGATATTCTTCCGAAAGGGGCAAGCTTCTGAATCCTGTTAGGCCGTGGAGGTAGCAAAATGCAAGCAACGCAGCTTAGGTATGTGATCCGGTTCGTCGCTGACATGGACAAAGCGGTGAGGTTCTATCGTGATGTGATGGGTCTCCCACTCAAGTTTGAGTCACCGGGCTGGAGCGAGTTCGCGACGGGCGAAACCGCACTTGCTCTGCACCCTGCTTCCGATAAGAATCCGGCAGGCAAGGTCGAATTGGGTTTCACCGTCCCGAATGTCGAGGCTTTCTATCGGGACATGAGCGCCAAGGGCGTGCTGTTCACCATGCCGCCCAAAAAGCAGGACTTCGGTGGGGTGCTGGCGCAGTTCGTCGATTCCGAGGGCGCACATTGCAGCGTGGGCGTGGAGGCGGCGTAGGAACCGCAAAAAATAGCGAGGCTACGGAGTATACCGACACTTCGGGCGAGGTATCACCCAGGTTCGTTTAGTTTCCGAAAGTACGCAATCCAACTGGCTCGAATTATGCTTTCGTCCGTTCCATCATCGTAAGCGGACGAAATCAGAGGTAGAGCGGCTTTGACCGTTACCAGAACGAAGGCTCGAATTGTCGGCAGCGGTCGCGTCCTCGCTGTGTCAACCCGGCGAGTGCGATAGAAATCGAGCATCTTCTGAAAAAGATCGCCGCCCGTGACCAGTTCGGCGGCGCCCTTGAACCGATACCCCTTTCTTACAAAAGGATCGACAACATTGATCTCAATCGTGGGATTGACCTTGAGATTTGCCACGGTTCCCGGAGAACGGATATCGGCAAATACTAGGCGAGTGTCGTCCCACACGGCAATCGTTCCTTTAGGCGACAGATTGGGAGTACCGTCAGGACAAACGGTAGCCACAAACGCAAGCTTCTGCTCGGCGATGATGCGTTCATGTCGTCCGTGAACGGTTGCTCATCGTCTATGGTCATGTTCACCCACCGCCGGCGTAGGCTGCCCGGCTGAGTAGTTTCCGCTCCTCATACACTCCCGTCGTAGCACAGGGGATGCTTAGTTCTGATCGTAGCGATCAGGCTGGACTCTCGCTGCATGCGCTCGTCATTGGTCATCGTGCTATGAGAATAGCCGATTCCGGGTCGGGGCGAATTCCACAGATGAGAGCACTCTGCATAGTCTGCCACGGGAGCGCCGAGATTCTAGATATACTCCACTCCAGCCGCATCGGGTTATGGAGCGAGCGGGTTTATGAAAAAGAGGCTTCAGAAGTGGTGGGTGACTCTAGGCACTGCATTCCCAAGTGCCTCGAATCCTTACTGGCGGGCGCTGCCGTTGCGACGTATGAAAAGCCTCCTCGTAGGCGTGTTCTTCACGAGCGCCGTAGTCGGCTTTGCGGCTGATTTGGTACAACTCAATGCCCAGCGTTTGAGTCAAGGGTTTTTCTGGCCTGTTTTATTTGGCGCAGCGGTAGTGGGTGGTCTCGTTACTACAATCAAAAGAGGTCGTCCTATCTCTGTGATCTTTGTTGTCGTCCTTGCAATCTATACGTCCATCTGGCTCACTGGCGGACTGTCGGGTCTGGGCTGGACGCTGGGCTGGCTGGCCCACTCGATCTCGCTTGTTGCCGCGCCATGGCCGATCGCGCAAGCTCTGAAGGAGCGGGTCTTGTTCGATGCCATTGGCATCTGGCTCAGCGCAATTCTCGGCTTTCGATTTCTATTATCGTTCGTGACCCATGAAGGCTTATACAACGTGAGGATGCAGACCGAACTCTCCCTCGCCCATGGCATTCAGGCGACACTGGTGCCGACCCTTTCTTTTCGGACCCCGAAGTTCGAGGTGTACGGTAAATCCATTGCCAGCACGGAAATGGGCGGGGATTTGATCGATGTCATCCAGAGCAACGGAGGTCTGCTCGCCTACGTCGCCGATATTTCAGGGCATGGCTTGCCCGCTGGACAACTCATGGGGATGTTGAAGACTGCGATGCGGGTCTCTCTCGGGTTTCACCAGCAACCCGTGGCTTTGCTCGAAAGTGCCGACCGGGTGCTGCCTGCCCTCAAGGAACCTGAAATGTATGCGACCCTCGCCTTGCTGTATTTTGACGGTTCGGCGCAAGCCGAATACGCCGTGGCGGGGCATGTACCCATCCTGCACTACCGCGAGCGCAGCCACGACACAGTGCTCCTTTCCACGGAGCAGTTCCCCTTGGGTCTGATCCCCGGCAGCCCTTATGCGAGCGAGCGTGTCAATTATTCACCTCGCGACCTGTTTCTGATGCTCACCGATGGCATCACGGAAGTCGCCAACGAGCGAGACGAAGAGTTTGGTCTAGCAAGGCTGGAGCGACTGCTGAGTCAACACGCAGCCCAACCGCTGTCGGAGATTTGGGAATTGGTCATGCGAGAGGTCAGGCAGCATGGCGTGCAACAGGATGACCAGAGTTTGCTGCTGCTCCGCGCCCTCGAATAGGAAGTATTCGTGACGCGTCCGCTTGGTTCGTCATACACTCCCGTCGTAGCACACTAGCTCAACCTGATGAGCGCAATCTCACCAGGTTCATGCACCGAGGGACGAATACGAGTCGTTGATGTTGCCATAAGCGACCTCCAATCACGAAAACTCTCTAGCATAAGGATTCGGGACTGTGCCGGGTCGGTGTTTTTCTACCGCTTTTCGGCCACGCTGATAAGCGCCAAACCAACGGTGCCCTCGTGGGTGATTGCTGTCACTGCTCGGCCTGCCTATACCTTCCTGATCGACTCATCTGCTGAATCAGGCTGCAGTTACAAGCCGGCGGCTGACAGGCCTAGAGGCCGGTTGCACGCGCAGATGAGTGCGCTAGCGCGGATTTGTGCGGATTACGCTGCTTAGTACATAATCCATTGCCGAAAAAGATTCGGGACATTCGCCATGCTACGACGCTGCCCAAGCTTTCTGGAAGTCTTGCTTGTCTTCCTACTTCTGCCATACGGGACGCAAGCACAAAACAACAAACCACCGGATCTGACAAAACAGCCCACCCTTTATGTGGTCGGGTATGCCCACTTGGATACCGAGTGGCGCTGGGAGTATCCGCAAGTCATCGATGAGTACCTTCGCAAAACGATGGAGGATAATTTCAAGCTCATCGATAGATATCCCCACTACATTTTCAATTTCAGCGGGGCGAACCGCTATCGACTGATGAAGGAATATTTTCCTGCTGACTTCGCCCGCCTGAAGAAATACGTTAATGAAGGACGCTGGTTTCCTGCCGGATCATCGATGGAAGAGGGCGACGTGAATGCGCCCAGCGCCGAAGGGATCATCCGGCAGATTCTCTATGGCAATGACTGGTTCCGCAAAGAACTCGGCAAAGCCAGTGTCGAATACATGCTTCCCGATTGCTTCGGGTTTCCCGCTTCGCTGCCTACGATTCTTGCGCGCTCTGGCGTGCGAGGATTCTCTACGCAAAAGTTAGTTTGGGGATCTTCCGCTCCTGCGGGCGGGCCCGAGTCGCCGGAAAAAACTCCGGAAGGAACGCCATTCAACGTGGGGGTCTGGGTGGGACCGGACGGCGAAAGCGTTGTGGCAGGTCTGAACCCTGGAGCTTATGACGGTGGCATCGAGAGCGATCTCAGTAAACCGTTTCCGCCGCTGCCGCCCGATTCGGCGCTGCAGGAAGCGAAAAACAAGCTACAGGTCTTACGAGCCAAACTCGATGGTGAGCAGAACAGTGGTCAGGCTTCTGACCCGAACGAGATTGAAGAATCCATCCATCTGCGGAATGAGGTACGAGAATTTCAGCGAATCGATGAAGACCGGGAACAGGAACGATATCAAAACGATTGGGCTGGGCGCGTGGAAGCAAATGGTAAGGTCAGTGGCGTTTACGCGGACTACCACTATTACGGCACTGGTGACATCGGCGGTGCGCCGCGTGAAGAATATGTGAAGCGCCTCGAAGCTATTGTGACCGCGGGCACGACCGGCCTTCCGCCGGAGAATTGGTTCTTGTCTCACCGTGAAAGCGGCGAGGGCCCTCCCGTAAAAGTCGGCGACGGTCGAGTGCACGTGATTTCGGCTAATGCACAGCAGATGTTTCTCGACATCAGCCCTGCCGAAGCCGCTGGCCTTCCCCGCTACATGGGTGAAATGGAACTGACAAATCACTCCGCCGGGTCCCTAACGTCGCAGGCTTATCAGAAGCGCTGGATTCGCAAAGAAGAATTGCTCGCCGATGCGGCCGAGAAAGCTTCGATCATGTCTGAATGGCTGGGTGCGCGGCCGTACCCTCAACAGCGACTGAATGATGCATGGACACTCGCGATGGGCGGCCACTTTCACGACATCGCCGCCGGCACCGCGACGCCGAAAGCCTACGAGTTTGCCTGGAACGATGACGTGATCGCGATGAATCAGTTCGCCGGCGTACTCACCAATGCGACCGAGGGGGTGGCTGCGGCGCTGAACACCGAAGTGAAGGGTATTCCGCTGCTAGGTTTTAATCCGTTGAACATCGCGCGGGAAGATGTTGTGGAAGCCAGCGTTGATTTTCCCGGAGGCATGCCGAAGGCCGCGCACGTCACCGCTCCGGACGGCAAAGAAGTTCCGGCACAGATTTCGAATGGCAAAGTTCTCTTCGCAGCGGAGATGCCATCCGTCGGCTACGCGGTGTTCGATATCCAGCCCGGGGCGGGCGCAAAGGAGTCTGGTTCGATTCTGGGCGTATCGGAGCATTCCCTCGAGAACAAATATTACCGCGTGCAGATCAATGCAGATGGCGATGTATCCAGCATCTTCGACAAATCGACAGGCAAGGAACTGCTGGCCGCGCCCGCGCGCCTCGACATTTCTTACGATAATCCGGTGCAGTGGCCGGCGTGGAACATGGATTGGGATCAGGAGCAAGCCGCACCAAAAGCGTACGTCAGCGGCCCAGCGAAGATTCGCGTGGTGGAAAACGGTCCCGTGCGCGTCGCTGTAGAGATTTCGCGCGAAACATTAGGCTCCAGATTTGTTCAGACCGTCCGGCTTTCTGCGGGCGAGGCTGGTCGGCGTGTGGAGTTTGCCAATTCCGTAGACTGGAACACTAAAGAATCCAATCTCAAGGCGAGCTTCCCGCTGACCGCTTCGAATGAAATGGCTACCTATAACTGGGATATCGGCACCATTGAACGTCCCACGGCTAACCCGAAGAAGTTTGAAGTTCCCTCTCATCAGTGGATCGATCTCACCGACATGAGCGGAGAGTTCGGAGCAACCATCCTCACTGATTGCAAAAACGGATCCGACAAGCCGAACGACCATACCATTCGACTGACGCTAATTCGCACCCCGGGCACGCGCGGCGGTTACGCCGACCAGGGTACGCAGGATATTGGACACCACGAATTTATCTACGCGATCGCGGGCCATGCTCGCGGATGGCGCGAGGCGCAGACAGATTGGCAGGCGCAACGGCTGAACGATCCGCTGATCGCTTTCCAAACTGCGAAACACACAGGCACGCTCGGCCGCGAGTTTTCTCTGCTTAAGATCAGCAATCCACGTATTCGACTGCTCGCGCTGAAAAAAGCAGAAGAAGGGGATGAAATCATCCTACGCGTCGTTGAAGTGGATGGTAAACCGCAGCCGGATGTGAAAATCTCTTTCGCCACGCCGATCGCCTCTGCGCGCGAAGTTAACGGGCAGGAACAACTCGTCGGATCCGCAACCGTGAGTGGCGGCGCGCTGATGACTTCGTTCTCCGCTTATCAGCCACGCAGTTTCGCGATCAAACTCGCTCCCGCCCCGGTAACGGTTGCCAGAGTTGAATCCGAACCGGTCACGCTGCGATACGATCTCGCATCGGCGAGTAATGACGGAACGAAATCAGACGGCGGATTCGATGGCAAAGGCAACACCCTTGCCGCAGAAATGCTGCCCGATCACATTACGTTTGACGATGTGCAATTCCAACTCGCTTCCGCAAAGACCGGATCTCTCAACGCCGTGGTAGCCAAGGGCCAGAGCATTCAACTTCCACCGGGCAACTACAATCGCGTCTACATTCTCGCCGCGTCAGCCGATGACGACCAGAAGGCGACCTTCAAAGTCGGCAATACGCCAGTCGAGTTGAATATTGAAGATTGGGGCGGATTCATTGGCCAATGGGATGATCGTGAATGGAGTTCGAAAGATACCTCCAACGACGACTACGGCCAGATGACCGGCCTCAAGCCCGGCTACATCAAACGCGCCGATCTGGCCTGGTACTGCTCGCATCATCACAATGCCACGGGCGAAAACGTGGCCTATCGGTATTCTTATCTGTTTGCCTACTCCATCGGTCTGCCGACGGGCGCAAAAACTATCACACTACCTAAAAATGGCAAGATACGCATTCTGGCCATTTCAGTCGCCAATGAGAACCCTGCGATTCAGCCCGCGCAGCCGCTTTATGATGTTCTTCCCCCACCGGGTTCAGAAATGGTCGCAGGGTCCGGGAAACCACAGGCACGTTGATCGCGGGCGGCTGCGTTTGTCGAGAACTTCTTTTGTCGAGGATCAAGGACCGGGGATCTGAATCGGCGAGGCGATGTTGGAGAAGGCGCTCTCCTCGTTACTCGCATTTACCGCGGTTGTGGCGTAGCAGTAGGAGGTCCCATCTGTGACCGACGCGTCTGTATACAGCGTGCTCGTATTCAGCACAGAATTGATCTGGGCGAAAGAGCCGCACGAATTCACATACAACGCGCGATAAATGTTGTAGCCGGAGATGTTCGGCGAGGTGCTCGCGTCCCACGAAAGACTGACGGTATGAGTGGGCGCTGCGGTTCCCGTGCCGCTCAAGCCTTCGGTTGCGGTCGCGGTACCGGTGAAGGTTAGGGTAGCGTTCACCGCTCCGGCGATCTCCGGACTGAAAGTCACGGTAAAGGGGATGCTCTGGCCTGCCTCGATTGTGACCGGCAAAGAGAGCCCGCCCACGCTGAACTCCGAATTGTTCGTGCCCGCCCCCGTTACTGTAACACTGGCGCCACTCGCGGAGAGAGTTCCGGAAGCTTGCCCACTGGTTCCGACCACAACGCTACCCAGGTTCAGATTGCTGGGGGTGGCAGTCAGCTGTCCACCGCTTCCAACCGACTGCGAACCGGTTCCAGACAGTGGAATGGAAACGGTGGGGTTCGACGCGTTCGAGGTTATCGTGAGGGTGCCGCTGGCGTTACCAATGGAAAGAGGGGCGAAGGTGACGTTGAAGGTTGTGCTCGTTCCCGCGGCGAGAGTTACAGGCGGAGTGATTCCACTGAAACTGAATTCGCTGCCGCTGATGGCAACCTCACTAATGGTAACGCTTGAGCTGCCGCTGGAGCCGGAGTTCGTCGCCGTGACAGTCACAGTCCGGCTGCTGCCCACGGGCACCGTACCGAAACTTGGAGATCCTATTGTCAGAGAAGGAGGGTTAGTAGTGGTGAGTTGCTGGCTGGGGGGCGGAGTGCTTACGCCCTGGCAAGCGGTCAAAAATGCGATGCAGGCCAGCAACAGCAGAGCTCCTGCTGCATGGCTTATGGGCGCGGGGAAAATTTCTCCCTCCGGTGTTGTCTTGCTCATCATTCTTATTTCTTAGGGGTATAAGAAACT